>CAYGYF010000005.1:0-25548 GCA_964354065.1 uncultured Dehalococcoidia bacterium
GGGCCGTCGACGGTCTCGACGGCCTGTCGCTGGGCGGCGTTGAGGGCGGCGAGGATGTCCATAGTGGGCAGAACCGGAGAACCCAGAACTCAGAACCTAGAACGTAGGAAAGGGATCCAACGAACGAACAAACAAACGAACGAACGAACCAGCCAACCAGGGAACCATCTGCATCATTCTAGCACTGGCCAGAGTGGTGGCTCAATGACGGTTTCGTAGCTGCAGACCTTTAGGTCTGCTGGGCGCGGGGCAGGGCTTGCGCCAGAGGCGCATCCGCCTTCGGCGGAAAAGCCCTGAAGCTACAAAGCCCTACCTGTCCTCTATCCGTCGTGGGACCTAGATCGGACATGCCTTACACTCCGGCGGCAGACCCGCCAGGTGCTTGTCCGTTATGTCGAGACTGGCCTGCCGGAGGAGGGGGATGAGGGCCTTGAGGGGCAGGCCAACCACGTTGCAGTAGCAGCCATCGTAGGAGTGGACGGGGTGGAACTGCTCGTCCTGGATGGCGTAGGCGCCGGCTTTGTCCAGGGGCTCGCCGCGGGCCACGTAGGCGGCGATGTCGGCGTCGGCGTAGTCGCGCATTCGGACGATGGTGATGGCGTGGGCGGTGGCGGCGCGGCGGGTGGCGGCATCGACGACAGCCAGGCCGGTGATGACGCGATGCGTCTTTCCCCTCAGGCGACGGAGCATCGCTGTGGCCTCTGAACCATCTTTCGGCTTGCCGAGAATCGTGTCGCTGTCGACCACCATGGTGTCGGCGGCGATGATCAGCGCGTCGCTAACCTGGCGGGCGACGGACTGCGCCTTGGCCAGGGCCACGGTTTCGGCCAGGGCTTCGGGGCGGGCCTGGGACGAGGGTGGCGTGTCCTCCTCGACCTGGGGGACGACGACGCGAAAGGGGAGGCCGAGGTGGGCGAGGAGGGCGCGACGGCGGGGTGAAGCGGAGGCGAGGATGAGCATGGCTAATCAGCTAACCAGCAAGCCAGCAAACTGGCAAGTCAAATGGCGCCTGCTCACCGAATACCGTCATTCTGAGCGAAGCGAAGAATCTTGTGCGCGATGCTAGACCCTTCGCTTCGCTCAGGGTGACAGCCGCTTCGCTCAGGGTGACAGCACATGGTTTGTTGGTTCTCTGGTTCATGGGCCTGGGGCTAGGGGAGGGCGAGGGTGGCCACACACTCGATGTGGTAGGTGTGGGGGAACATGTCCACCGGCTGCACCTCTTCCAGATGGTAGCCTCCGTCGCACAGGGCGCGGAGGTCGCGGGCGAGCGTGGCGGGGTCGCAGGAGACGTAGACCAGGCGGGCAGGCGCCAGGTTGAGGACGGCGGCGATGGCCTGGGGGTGGCAGCCTACGCGGGGCGGGTCGAGGATGGCGGCGTCCGGGCGCTCGCGCAGCTCCGGCAGAATGTGCTCCACCTTGCCCTGGTAGAAGACGATGTTGTTGATGCCGGCCTGGTTGATGACGGCGTCGGCCACGGCCGCCGGCGACTCCTCGATGGCGACGACCGTCTTGACGTAGGGGGCCAGGACGACGGCGAAGGTGCCGACGCCGGCGTAGGCGTCGAGCAAGAGTTGGCCCGCCGCAGACGGGGCCAGCTTCTGGCGGACGACTTCCGTCAGGACCTCGGCCTGAAGGATGTTGGTCTGGAAGAAGGAGGCGGCCGAGATGCGAAAGCGCTGGCCCAGGAATTCCTCCTGGTAGGAGGTCTGGCCGGAGGGGATGGAATCGTCGATCTCCTGGAGAGAAGGGTGGATAAGAGCCTGGCCCGTCCTGACGCCGTAGCGGATGGCCACTTGGTGCAGGCCAGCGCACTTGCCCTGGAGGCGCTCTAGCACCTGGTTGATCCAGGGGTGCATGATGAGGCAGTGGTCGATGCGGACGAAGCGGCGTCGCAGCAGGCTGACGAATCCGAGGTGGCCCTGGCGGTTGACGCTGAAGCGCGCGTGGTTGCGGTAGTGCCAGGGGTCTGCCATGGCGATGGTGGCGGCGACGGGGGGCTCCTGGAACTTGCCGATGCGGCGCAACTGCTGGCGGACGATGTCGGCCTTGAGTTCGGCCTGGAAGGGGTAGGCGATGTGCTGCCACTGGCAGCCGCCGCAGGTGCCGAAGTAGGGGCAGGGGGGCTCCACTCGATGGGGGGAAGGGGAGAGGACCTTCACCACGCGGCCCATGAGGTAGTCCTTGCTGCGCCGCTCGACCTCCACCAGGGCCTCCTCGCCGGGGATGCCGTAGGTGGCGAACACCACCTGGCCGTCGTGGCGGGCGATGGCTCCACCCTGGAAGGCCATGTCGGTGAAGCTGAGGCGGAGCTGGCTGGCAGGGCTGGGGCCCTGCCCTACGGTCTCCTGGGTTGCTGGGGCGATCGTCTCGTCGTTCATGGCGGTGCGCTGAGGCCTGCCCTGAGCGTAGCGAACGGGAATGGTCGATTCAAGTTTATCCGGAAGGCAGCGGCTGCGCCAGGGCGGATGGTTTAGGTGACAGTAAGAGAGGGGGCGTGGTATAATCGGCCAGCTTGCCCGCGGTATCCGCCGTAGGCGGATCCGTCTCTGGCAGAGGCGGGCGGGGCGGGAGGAGAAACATGGACTGGCCGGGGGGTAGCTGGCAAAACGTGGCGACGCTCGCGGGTACCCTGGCGGGCGCCTATGTGCTGGTGCTGTGGATAAGCGTCCTGGTGTGGACCTATCGGGACATCCGCGACAGGAGCCGCGATGCCGCCTTCCAAGTAGTGGCTGTGCTGCTGGTGCTGGTGTTCAACCTGCTGGGCTGGCTGATCTATTTGATCCTGCGGCCGAGCGAGACCCTGAGCGAGGCCTACGCCCGCTCTCTGGAAGAGGAGGCCCTGCTCCAGGAGCTGGAGGAGCAGGGGATTTGTCCCTCCTGCAAGCGCTATGTGACTGGCGAATTCATTATCTGCCCCTTCTGCCGCACTCAGCTCAAGGAGTCGTGCGGCAAGTGTGGCCGCCCCCTGAGCTTCAACTGGGCGGCTTGCCCCTACTGCACGACCACCAGGGGAGTGGTGGCTGCCCCTTCGACATCCGCCGTAAGCGGATCCGCCTCTGGCGGAAGCTCAGGGCGGGCTTCGGCTCAGAAGAGAGGGGGTGGGGTCTTGGAGGAGGAAGAGGAGGAGGCGCTGGAGGGCAGCAAGGGGCGCCGGGCTGCCTCGCCCGAGACCTCTTCGACAGGCTCAGGGCAAGCCTCCCCGATGAATCGGGGCTGAGGCTTCGTTGCATCCCAGCTATTTGGAGGCCTGAAGCCTGCCTCCGCCGGAGGCGGATCTGCCTCTGGCTGATGCCGGTAGGCAGGGCCTCCGCTACATTTCCCCCTTCTGTCACGGGCTGAGGGTTTTCAGGAGGCCGCCGAAGTCTGGATACTCGGCCACGAGCTGGCTGATGCGCTCCGCCTTTTGGGGGCCGCCAAAGCGACTGTTGAAGTACAGTTCCTCCAGGGCCTGAAGGGCCGCGACTGTATCCTTGCCAGTGATGAGGAGAGGCACGCCCTCCGCCTGGGCGCGCTCGCTGACGTAGGCCAGGGGCATCTGGCCGCCGGTGAGGACAAGGCACTGGCTGGCGGTGTTGAGGGCGGCCAACTGGAGGTCCGGCTTGTTGTAGCGCACGACGACGGCCTGGCGGCCGAAGCGGAGGAAGTAGTCCTGGCCGGGGTCGGCGCTGATGGGGGCGATGGTCAGGCGTTCCACCACTTCCTGGCTGCGGCTGTCGGCGTACAGCGTCTGGGCCTCCAGGGCGGCGGCCATCTCGGCGATGCTGGGCGAGGCGAGGAGCTTGTCCTCGGGCAGGAGGGCCAGGTGGGGGAGCGCCTTGTCAGCCAGGGTGGCGGCGATGGCCGCCAGGCGCGGGCGGGGCACGGCGGTGAGGACGAGGCCGGCGAAGGCCGCGCCCAACTCTCGCTGGAGAGAGGATACGTCTCCGGCGTTCAGGCTGGCGAAGCGTTCGACCAGGATGACTGTGCCCTCCAGGGTGCGCGCCGCCTCGGCGATGGGGAAGCCGGCTGGCAGCTCCATGATGAGAGCGGTATCGCGAAGGGTTCGCGTGAGTTCGGCGGCGTCAGCAAGAGAGAGGGGGCTGGCCTTTGCATGGGGGGAGAGGGAGAGCGAGGCGAAGCAGCGGGCGTCGGCCTGGGCGGCCTCGTCGGGCTCGGCTGGGGCCAGGCGGGTGAGGCTCAGGGGGCGGCGGTCTTGCTGAAGGCGCTGGGCAAGGCCGACGGCGACGGTTGTCTTGCCGACTAGGGGCCGCAGGGAGGAGACGAGCAGGGCTGGCATGATCGATACAGCTTTGGGATACGCCTTTCGACTTCGCTCAGGGCAGGCACTGGCGGCATTATAGCATATGGAGAGACGGCGGTCTCGCAGGCGGGCCGGTAGGGGGGAAGGAGATTTTGGCCAGCGCACCCCAAAAGGTTCATCTCTGCAACTGAACCTGGCTATCGGCGGCCGCTTGCCTTGACACTTGCGAGAGGGGCTGTCTAGAATTGGGCAGGTTGGCCGAGGTAGCTCAGGTGGTAGAGCACGTGACTGAAAATCACGGTGTCGGCGGTTCGACTCCGCCCCTCGGCACCAGTTCGACAGGCTCACGGCGAGCCTGATAGCATGGGCCCTGGGCCCCTGGCCGTCCTTGCGAGAGGTCGCCGACGGCTTTGACGACGCCAGCCACTTCCCAGCCGACGATGACAATGGCCTTCATGGTGTTCGTCTTCTTTCGGTGAGGGCGCGGCAGGCGATGTCCAGCACGCGGTGCTGGTCGGGGTGCATCTCGCCGGCCAGGCGCGGGTTCCAGGAGCGGCCGGCTACTGAATCGCCGCCCCAGAACAGGCAGGCGAGGTCGATGCCGCGATACTGGGCCGCCGCGAACAGGGAGGCTGCCTCCATGTCGACGCACACGGCGCCCCGGTGACGGAAGCGCTGGACCTTGCCGGTGGTCTCGCGGAAGAAGGCGTCGGTGGTCCAGACATCGCCCTGGTGGTAGGCGATGTTCAGGCGGTCCATGACGGCCGCGAGACGGCCTCGCAAGGCCGGGCTGGCCCGGGCCGGCTCGTGCGGCGGCAGGTAGTGGTAGCTGGTGCCCTCCTCGCGGATGGCCTGGGATGGCAGGATGAGCTCGCCGCGGCCGATATCGTCCGTCAAGACACCGGCTCCACCGACGACCACCACCTCTCTCAACCCCAGCCCGATGAGCGTCTCCAAGTCGCTGGCTGCCAGGGGGCCGCCAAAGCCGCACAGGTGAAGATAGGCGATGCGACTGCCTCGGTAAAGGAAATCCATCAGGAGCCCCTCGTTGACCCAGCGGTGCTGGCGCAGGGAGGGCTGCTCCTGGACCTGGCGCAGGAGCCAGCCCATGTACCAGAAGCCGACGATGGCTCGGCGGGGGAGGCGGAACCTGCGGCCGAACAGGTATCGGCGGAGGAGCGACGCGTTGCGGCGGGGGTCCATGATCCCCCGCTGGGAGGAGAAGGCCTGGAGGATGTCGGCGGTGTCAGACATGGTCACGAGTGCAGGACCAGAGGCGGCACCTGTAGGCTAGCGTGCGAACAATGACCCTAGAGGGTGCGGCATGACGTTCTCCCCCTACCCTCAGCCGACCGTTGTGGGTATTATAGGGGCTGCACAGGCTCCAGCACAGTATCTTGGCTCTATTCAGGAGGTGGTTCATGGCTCACCCGATCTGTCACTTCGAGATCCCCGCCGACGATGTGGAGCGAGCCAGGAAGTTCTATCAGGGGCTGTTTGGCTGGCAGATTGCTGAGGCGGGGGAAGGTTATCAGCTGATCCAGATCGGCGAAGGCGAGCTGGGCGGCGGCATGATGAAGCGGGTGGTGCCGGGGCAGCGGCCAGTGTTGTACGTTCTGGTGGAGTCGGTGGACGAGTACGCCAAGAAGATACAAGGGGCGGGCGGGACGATCATCGTGCCCAAGATGGCGGTGCCGACGATGGGCTACTTCGCTCAGGCGCTGGACACCGAAGGGAACGTGTTCGCCATCTGGGAGGCGAACACCGAGGCGAAATAGGCAAACCGAAACGGTAAATCCCCTCGACCAGGGGAAGGAGGAACAACATTATGGCGGTCACTTTGGAGGCCGTTGGCAAGAAGCTGCCGGTCACTACCTTCGAGTACACCGAGCGGGACGTGATACTTTACGCTCTGGGGGTAGGCGCCGGGCTGGACGAGCTTCAGTACGTCTACGAGCCAGGGCTCAAGGTCATCCCCACCTTCGGTGTGGTGCCAGCGTTTCCGGCTCTTCTGGGCATGGGCAGCGTGATGCAATTCAACCCGGTGATGGTGCTGCATGGCGAGCAGCGCGTCGAGCTGAGGAAGCCGTTCCCTACCAAGGGCAAGCTCACTACTTCGGGCACCATCAAGGCGATCTACGATAAGGGGAGCGGCGCCCTGGTGAGCGTGGAGGCGGAGACAGCGGACGAGAACGGCGATGTGGTGTGTGTGAACACCTTCGGGGTCTTCATTCGGGGCGAGGGCGGATTCGGGGGTGAGCGCGGGCCGAGCGGGGCTCGAAACGTGCCGCCGGAGCGGCCGCCGGACGAGGTGGTGGAGATGGAGACGTTGCCTCAGCAGGCCCTCATTTATCGCCTGTCTGGCGACCGGAACCCGTTGCACGCCGACCCCAACGTGGCCAAGATGGCGGGCTACGACCGGCCGATCCTGCACGGGCTGTGCACCTTCGGCCACGCCGCGAGGGCGATCATCCAGAGGTGCTGCGGCGGCGACCCCGACCGGCTCAAGGGCTTCGAGGTGCGCTTTTCGGGGGTCGTCTTTCCCGGCGACAAGATCATCACCGAGATGTGGCGGGAGAGCGACACGAGGGTCATCGTTCAGACCAAGACGCAGCGGGGCGACGTGGTGCTGAGCAACGCGGCGGCCACTGTCGCCGCCTAGCGGTGGCGCCGGCTCGTTCTTGGTGGGTTCACCACGCTCTGAGGGCCCTGTCGAAATATTTTGTTCATGACCTAAAGGCTTCCGCTACAATGGGCAGGGCTGAGGCCCTGCTCTACCTGTCGTCCAGAACGCCTGGGAGGGGATCATGCCTGTCGTCTATGAGAAGAGGGATCGCATCGCCTTCATCACTCTGAACCGGCCGGAGGTGCTGAATGCCTTCAACCGGGCGATGCACCGGCGGCTGCGGGAGGTGTGGCTGGACTTTCGGGAAGACGACGAGACGTGGGTGGCGGTGATCAGCGGCGCTGGCGAGCGGGCCTTCTCCGCGGGGCAGGACGTGGGGGAGATCGGCGAGCGGGTGGCGGAGGCGGCGCGGCGCAGCTTCTGGGAGACGTGGTTCGGCGAGGACCTTCAGTCGGGCCTGGAGGTGTGGAAGCCAATCATCGCCGCGGTCAATGGCTACTGCCTCGGCGAGGGGATGACTCTGGTGCTGGCCTGCGACCTCCGGATTGCCTCCGAGCGAGCCAGCTTCGGCTTCCCGGAGGTCATGCTGGGGCTGCCGGCGATCGTGGGGGCGATCCGGGCGCCGCGAATCGTCGGCCTGAGCAACGCCCTCGAGCTCCTGCTCGTTGGCGACCGTATCGACGCTGAGCGGGCCTTGCAGATGGGGCTGGTGCAGCGGGTGGTGCCCCACGAGATGGTGAAGACGGAGGCGGAGGCGCTGGCGCGGCGGCTGTGCCAGAACGGGCCGCTGGCGGTGCGCTGCACCAAAGAGGTGGTGGTGCGCAGCCTGAGTCTGCCCTTCGCTGACGCCGTACGCATGGGCGAATCGCTGCGGCGCATCGCCGCGATGAGCGAGGATGCTCGCGAGGGGCCGCGGGCCTTTCTGGAGAAGCGGGAGCCTCGCTTCACCGGCCGCTAGAAGGAGGTGCCATGTCCGAGGTAGAGACGGAGTTCCTCTTCGAGACAGATATCGAGCTGGAGCCGCCTCAGATGATCGGCCAGACGCCCCAGGGCAACCGGATGATCTTCTACGTGAAGGGCGGCACCTTCCAGGGGCCGAAGCTGAAGGGCGAGGTGCTGCCCGGCGGCGGCGACTGGTTCCTGATGCGGCCGGATGGGGTGGGCGAGCTGGATGTGCGGGGCACCTTCCGCACCGACGACGGCGCTCTGGTTTATGTCACCTACCGCGGCATCCTGCATGGTCCGCCCCAGATGCTGGCCCGAGTTCAGGCCGGGGAGAGTGTGGACCCCCGCGAGTACTATTTCCGGACTGCTCCTCTGTTCCAGACCGCCTCGGAGAAGCATGCCTGGCTGAACCGGATCCAGACCGTCGGCGTCGGCTGGTTCGGGCGCAATCGGGTGGGCTACAGGGTGTACGCCGTGCTCTAGGTCAGGGCGACGCCGGCCTCAACCTCCGCGGTGGTAGCTAGCTGCCGCTCCATAGCCCGCACGAAGGCGTCCACCACCTGGGGGTCGAACTGGCTGCCGGAGCAGCGACGTAGCTCGGTCTGGGCGTCCTCGAAGGAGCGGGCCTTGCGGTAGGGCCGGTCGAGGACCATGGCCGAGAAGGCATCGGCCACGGCCATGATTCGTCCTAGGAGGGGTATCTCCTCGCCTTTGAGGCCGCGGACGTAGCCGGTGCCGTCGAACCGCTCGTGGTGGTGGAGGACGGCGGAGCGCACCTCGGCCACGTTGGGCAGGTTGACGAGGAGATAGTCAGCGATGACCACGTGCTGCTTGATAACCTCGTGCTCTTCGTCGGTGAGGGGGCCGGGTTTGCGCAGGATGCGGTCGGGGATGCAGATCTTGCCCACGTCGTGTAGCAGGCCGGCGACGCGCAGGGTGCGGCGGACGTCGTCGGAGAAGCCCAACTCCTCGGCCAGCAGGAGGACATAGTCAGTCACGTTCTCGGTGTGGGCGCGGGTATAGTGGTCCTTGTTGTCCACGGAGGTGACCAGGCTGTCCAGCAGGCCGAAGGTGCCCAGGCGGCGGAGCTCGCCGCGCTCGCCCTGGACCTGAGAGCGGGCGACGATCTTGCCCCCCAACAGCTTCGATTCGTAGAGGTTGGTGTCGACGGCGGCCAGCAGCTCGTGGCGGCTGTTGCCGTGGTCAGGGTAGGAGGCGACGCCAAAACTCATGTGCAGCGGGATGCTCTCGCCGTCGCGGAAGTGGAGGCTCTGGCGGGCGGCCCACTCCTGGAGGGAGTTGGTGAAGGCCAAGGCCCCCTGGCGGTCGAGGTCGGGCAGGAGGGCGATGAACTCGTCGCCGCCGAAGCGGCCAGCCAGGGCCTCGCCCTTGCAGGCCGAGGCCAGGTGGCCAGCCACCATCTTCAGAACGCGGTCTCCCGCCGTATGGCCATAGGTATCGTTGAACAGCTTGAAGTTGTCGATGTCCATGAGGACGACGGATAGAGGCCGCCCCTGGCGAGCGCAGGTCCGCAGGGTGCGCTCCAGCTCGCTCTGGACAAAGCGATGGTTGTGCAGGCCGGTGACGAAGTCGCGGTCGGCCTGCTCGCGGGCCTCCTCGAACCGTTGGGCCCGCTCCAGGGCGGCCCCGATCTCGATGCCCAGCGTTTGCAGGAGATTGAGGTCGCCCAGACTCGGCGAAGACCGGTCGGTGAGGACCAGTTCGGCCACCGCACCGCTGTTTCGCTCGCTGGCCAGGGGGATATAGAGAGTGCCCTGCCCGCTGAGCGAGCTGGCCTCCGTTGCCTGGGTCAGCCCCTGCCCTTCGCCGTCCTCGCGGAAGACGATGGGGGTGGCGTTGCGGGCGGCCAGCTTCACGCGGTCGGCGCGAACGGAGAGGGGCGGGTACCGCCACTGCTTGCCCCTGTCGTCACCGGACTCGTCCCACAGGCGAGGCCGCCGGCCGCTGAGCTGCCAGATGTTGACCTGCTTGGCGCCCGCACACTCAGAGATGAGGAGCCGCGTCAGGCTAAGCACGTCCTTGGAGTGGAGCCGTTGGCTAAGGGAGGAGGCCCCCCGGTGGAGGAGGGAGAGCTGCTGATGGCGCCGCGCCAGCTCGTCGACGCGGGCGCCCAGGGCGCGGTTGAGGGCCGCGTCCTCGTAGATGGAGAGGACCTGGCGGCCCACAACAAGGATCAGGGTGAGGGTGGCTCCGGCCATCACCAGGTAGCCCAAGGGCTCAGGCTTGTCAGCGAGCTGGCTGGCTACCAGAAGGACCGCCAACGGCGTGGCCAGGACGTAGGGGATGAGCGATCGCAGGGGGGAAGCCTCTCGTTCCTCGGTGCTCGTTTCCTCGGCGCCAGGTTTGGGCAGGACGAAGGTCACCAGGGCGGCGTAGGCCATGAGGTTGTAGCTCGCCACCCACGCGATGTCTATGAAGTCGCCGGTGGCGTAACCGCTAACCTCAACCGTGTAAAGGAAGAGACTATCGGCGACGGCCGTGGCGGCGAAGCCGGCGGCCAGCAGGGCCAGCGGCAGGTTCAGATAGCGGGGCCCGGGCCGAGATATGAGCACCAGTACAGCAAAGATCAGTCCGAGGTCAGCTATGGGGTAGGTGACGTTGACAGCGCTGGCCAGCAGGGGTTGGCCCGAAGAGGAGAGGACCAGTTCACCGATGACGAAGTACCCACTGAAGGTAGCGAGGGCCACCATGGCGATGAGGATATCCAGGCTGAACTTGAGCCGCCGGAGCCCGTCCGCGCGGTCGCGGGGGAGGAGGAGGAGGCCGGCGAAGGCGAGGGGATAAGCTGCCAGGTAGGCCAGGTCGGCCACTGAGGGGGTGGGCACCTCCATGTCGAGGACGAGTTCACAGAAGTTCCAGATGGCGTCGCCCAGGAACCAGAGGAACGTAAATAGGCCCAGGAGCCGCCAAGCCAGCCGGGTGTGCCCTTCGCTGAAGCGCTGGGCTGCCAGAAAGAGAAGGACAGTGGCCACAGCAGGGGCGACGAGGTAAGCGGTGTCGCCGAACCAGAGGAGGGCTTCGTCGCCGCCCGGCTTGACGATGAGCCACCAGACGTAAAGCACCTGGTAGACGACGATGCCGGATGCCGTCAGCCAGATCCAGGCCGGCAGGGTTTGCAGGACGGTGCGGCCGCTGTTGGCGACTGCCCTAGCAAGGCTCATGTGTTTGTCCTGCTAATACCGATAGGCGGCGAGCAATCTCCGGGGGCTCTACGTTCCTCCTGTATCATCAGACGAGTGACCTAGAGAAGTTGTTACAGGCTTGTGCTGGGCCCACGAGCTGGCGCGCGCAAAGGGGATGTTCACCAGGTTCACCGCATGTTAGATAGTTCATGGCCATAAGCCTGGCGAGAGGCGGGCAGGCCCTTCGATAGGCTCAGGGGCAAGCCCTGCGGCTACGTTTGACAGGCTGAACTTCCGCCTGGCATAATCCTCATACCTGCCTGCTGGCAAGCAGGTATGGACAACGGGAGGGGCAGCATGAGCCAGACAGCGAGGGACAAGCCCTACTACGACCTTCAGGCGACGTACGCGCGTCATCCCTTGGGAGCACCTCTCACGGATACGTTCATCGAGATCCTGAAGTTCTACTTCGAGCCCGAAGAGGCGCGGCTGGCAGCGCATATGGGCTTCGAGCCGGAGCCGGAGGAGACGATAGCCAGGCGGGCGGGCATGAGCCTGGACGAGGCAGCGCCGCTGCTGACGCGGATGGCTTCGCGGTACTTCGTGCGGGGCTTCCGGCGGCCCGACGGGGTGCGCACCTTCCGACTGCACATCCTGGTCCTGGGTGCAGGCCTGTTCGAGGTCACCTTTGACATGCCCGACATGTCGCCGGACCTGGAGAAGCTGGGCGACCTGTGGAACAAGTATTTCCGCGAGGCGTGGGGCTGGGAGATGCATGGCAGCGGGATATCGGTGTGCCGGGCGCTGCCAGCCGTGAGCGTGTACAAGGAGAACGTGGTGCGCTTCGAGGACGCCCTCGAGCTGGTGAAGAATGCCAAGATGCTCACCCTGAACCCCTGCTCGTGCCGGACGGCATTTCGGGCCTGCGACGACCCGGTGGAGGTGTGCATCGGGCTGAGCGGGGCCGTGCCCGGCGGGCTGGAGCCGGGCATGCCTCTCATGGATCCGGCGAAACTGCTGGAGGTGGTCGGCCGCATCACTTCCGCAGACGAGGTGGCCGATGTGCTGCACCGGGCGGAGGAAGCGGGGCTGGTGCACATCAGCATGAACCACAAGGATGACCCCTGGTTTATCTGCAACTGCTGTCGCCACGCCTGCGGTCTGCTGCGCGGCGTGACCGAGCTGGGCATCACCCACGCCGTGGCCCCCTCCAGCTACTGGACGATGGTCGATGAGGACATGTGCAGCGGCTGCGAGAACTGTGTGGAGCGCTGTCCGGTGGGTGCCATCAGCATGCGGGAGGACAGTGTCGCTGAGGTCACCCACGAGAAGTGTCTGGGCTGCGGCGTCTGCGCCCTGGTGTGCGGCCCCGGCGCGCTCACCCTGGAGAAACGGGACGACCTGATCTTCACGCCGTACGAGGACGACCGCGAGTTCTTCACGCTGCTGGCGGAGAAGAAAGGCGTGACCTATCCCGTTCATCATCACCAGGCGGTGATCCCGGGCTAGGTATCGTGTTCTGGTGCGTGCACGATATGCTGACCACCCGGCCCAGGTGGAGGCGGTGAAGGGCGCCGAGGGCTATCCTAAGCGGCAATAGGCTGGCCAGTCCGGTGCAGGGCCTTGGTAGGGCGGGGTCTTTGCCGTTTGGCGGCAGGCGGGTGTGTTGCAATCGATGGGGGTTTAGCTATAATGGGTGTGCGGCGGCGGGAGTTCGGGGAAGCGAAGGGCTTCCGCCCCAGGCCGAAGTGGCGGAATTGGTAGACGCGACAGTCTCAAAAACTGTTGGGGGGCGACTCCCGTGCCGGTTCGAGTCCGGCCTTCGGCACCAGCAGGCGGGAGAGAAACTCGGGGTGGCCCCGACCGCAGTCGGGGCGCCTCGTTTTCTGGTCGTGTTGTGCCGAGTAGTGTAAAGGTAGCACACGGGACTTTGGATCCCTTAGTCCAGGTTCGAATCCTGGCTCGGCAGCCAGAGCAGGTGTTGGTGAGCGCTCCCCGGTAGCTCAACGGTAGAGCGGGCGGCTGTTAACCGCTAGGTTGTAGGTTCGAATCCTGCCCGGGGAGCCAGCTACACCCGCGCTGGGGGAAAGTCCGAACTTCTCGTCACCGGGAGATGGGTTGCTACTCCGGTAGGAGCCTCGCCGCCTCCGATGTGACCCTGGAAGCTCGCAAGCAGCACGGACACAGGCTGACAGCGGTTCGCCTGGACAGCGGTGATGTGCTGGGGGACAGCCGTTACGTGCGCGAGACGCTCGATCAGACGGGACGGCGATCGCCCCAGTCAGTTGAGGAGGTCTTCGATGAAGGCAACAAGATCGGATGCAACGCGGTTGGGGTCCTCCCAGTAGAACGCGTGTCCCGCGCCCGGATATACCACCAGCCGCGAGCCCGGGATCGCCGCGGCGAGCGTCTCCTGATCGCTTCGGGGAAGGATTGCATCCTGATCGCCCCAGAGGATGAGGGTGGGGACTTTGATCTTGTTGAGTTCCCCGGAAGAATCGTCTTCCAGGAGGCCTTCGAACGTCGCCCTCCACACGAGCGCCGGGACCTTCAGGTTCTCTTGCACGAGCGTTTCGAGAAACGCCCGCGGCGCCAGCTGGGCAAGCGTGCTCTGCTGAAACTCGCGCACGAAGCCCGGGTCAATCGGATCCGTCAGCTTCGATACGGTAGAGTCCCAGAGCTCCAGCACACCCGGCTTGTCCCGCAGGGTGAAGGGCGAGCCGATGAGCACGAGCCCTAGGGTGCGCTCGGGGTGGTCTATGGCAAAGCGCCGGGCGACGAAGCCGCCGCTGGAACCGCCTCCTACGACGGCTGCTTCAAGATGGAGCGCGTCCATGAACGCCACCAGGTCCGCCACGAAGTCATGGGTGCGATAGCCCGCCGCCGGGCGACTCGCATCGCCGTGACCTCTCTGCGTGAGGGCAAAGGCGCGGATAGACTCCGGCAGATGAGGCAGCACGAGCTCGAAGGAGCGCCACGAGTCAGCTAAGCCGTGCAGGAGCAGCAGGGGAACGCCGGAGGCGTCTCCCTGCTCGACATAGGGGAGCTTCACCTGGTTGGGAAGCTCGACAGACTTGATTACAGGTGCCACGTCTGCCTACTCCGGCCACGCCGACGGTTTTCACACGCCGGTTTTGTCTGACCATGCTGATGATCTCCGACAATTCTAGCTGGGACATCTAACTGGTGTCTACGCGGACCCATCACCGTAGGGGTAGCATCCGCAGGATCACGTGAACGGGGGCGCGGTCGCTTCGCAGGAAGCGGCAGGCGAGCCAAAGGTAGGTGAACAAGGCGCGGCCTCCTTCAGGACGGATGCGCCAAGGCTCGCGCGGACGCCGTCTTGGGTCAATCAGTCAGATTCGGATGAGATTCCTGGCCCCCACAACTGCAAGTTGAGCCGAGTCTTCGAGGCCGCCAGCCCGCAGTCACCGGTGCCTCCAGAATTGCCACCAGCGGCGACGCGGCGGAGGTTCTCCATTCGCCTGTGCCCGCTCGTCACAACGAGCAAATGGAACTTACTCATCTCCAGACAGCTGGTGGCCACCTCCCGACGGAGCTCTTGGTATGCTCTGAGCTTTCTCTCCACCCGGGCGTTTGTCTCCGTCCCCATGTCGACCTCAACGAAGAAGGCGACGAAGGCATTGTCCGGCCAGTCCAGACACAGGTACCCGTCGGGCCGGATGGGTATCATGCGAGTGGCCTCGCGATCGTATCCGCGCATCTCCCACCTCCGCAGTTCCGCTTCCCCCACCCAGCGACGGATCCGGAGCTGCGTACTGCGCAACGCGGCTGTGAGGGACGCCCACAATCGGGCAGTCGCCAGCGCGTGCTCCATGAAGAACGCCGTCGTTCGGTTGTGCCGCGGCTGCCACTCGACCTTCTCCCGGTCGACGCCCAGATGCGACGCCACGGCGTCGGCACCACGCGGGGCAAGGGCATGGACCAAGGGTCTGCGGCCGGACCCGGGCAGCACGGGCAGGATGAGGCGCTGAACGTAGCCGGCTTCGTACAGGACCTGCAGTCGACGTGCCGCCAGGCTGGAGCGTCGCTCGAAGTCGACGTCTTCACGAGAGAAGAAGGCCCACTCGACAAGCTGTCGAGTGAGAAAGCGATGACGATAGATAGCAGCCAAGATATCGAGGTCACGAGAGGTTATCCTCCAACCTGGACTACGGTTGGTGTTACCTTCTTTGCTCTGTGCTCTGAGGCTTGTTGTCTCGTGCATTTGTCTCTACTTCAGCAAGCTGTGTTTCTCTCTCATCACCTCAAGTTGATGCAACAAACAGAATGATCTGTGTAAAGAAGAATAAAAACAGTCGGGGCACTCCAATTTGGCTCCTGGCGAGGCCGAACGCGTCCCTGCCCCCACTTCTCCAGATTCGGAAGCGCACCGCTGGGGCGAGTTGGAGTGGAATTGGACCAGGCCCGAAACCGTGCACATTGACGTCCATGTTTTTGTCCACGCCTCGCAGCGTTAGTCCGGGGAGGCCGAATTCGCTTCGGCACCTGCGTTCGCGGTGCCCTCGGCTCCTGCTCCCCGATTCCAGTGATTCATCAATGATGCCTCCAGTCCAGGCGGTGCCATGCCAATTTGCAGGCGATCTAGCTCGAATCTGTTTGGATGGCCTGGGTGGTGTGCCGGACAGCTTCCCACGACTTGCATGCAATGAGTCTAGCATCGGGCGGTCCAGCGCCCGTCCAAGAACTCGCCCCAAACGGTCCAAGCCAAGAACGGCGAGTCCAAGATCAGTCCAAGGGGAGTCCAAAGGGCGACTGCGAAGTGGGCAGGCGCCTTAGAGGACGGCGATGACTGGCGCTACGGCTAGCCTTCGAGCAGCCAGAGGAAGAGGCTGGCCGGTACAATCTTCACCGGCCCTGAGAGGTCGAGGGTGTTGCGGGATAGGAGGATGCCTGAGCCGAAGCTCTGCCGGATCACCAGGGTGTCGCGCCCGCTGATGCTCTGCTGGTATTTCACCTCAACGGGGAGCTTGACCGTCGCCCTCCCGACGAGGAAATCGATCTCTTTCCCTGCCGCCGAGCGCCAGTAGAACAGCGCCTGCGGCACAGGAAAGGCCTCCACCAGCTCTCTCTCCGCCGAGCGAAACAACGCCAGAGCAACGATGTTTTCAACCAGCAGCGGCAAGTCTGGGAGACGTGTGCTGTATGTGATCCGCTCAGGGAAGCGTAGGATAATCGGATCCACGGCATACAGCTTCTTCATCTTCTTCGGGGCCCTGGTTGCGCGGGATGTATCCCAGGAGTAGACGACGAGGAGCTCGAACGCCTCCGCCAGCGCTCGCGCGTACTCTTCGGCAGTAGCCGGCGATGCGACCCCGATCGCCTCAGCTAGTTGAGTCCAGCTAGTCGGGCTGCCCAGGCTTATCGATAGGCGCTCCAATAGCTTCATCGCCACGGCTGGATCGCGCCCGATGCGGCTGACGTCGCCAGCGATGACGTCCCACAGGGCCCTGACGGTGGCGTCGGTGACTTCCCGCGTGCCCTCGGCGAGGTAATCGCGGACGGCCGCCGGGAAGCCGCCAACGCGCGCATAGGCCTCCAGATGGCGGTCCAGCGCTGGCAAGAACACTAGATGCCGTTCAAGGATTTCGCTAGCATCCCCAGGACTGGAGACCAGCCGCTCGGGACGTAAGCAAACCTCAGGCTTGGGCAGCGACTTATCAACCGCAGCTACGAACTCGGAGAAGCTCATGGGCAGCAGGATCTTGTCGAGATCCGCGGCCGGACCCCTCCGGCCGGGGAGCCTCTCGGTCCCTCTGCGGATGTCGGAGGCGATGGAGCCTGTGAGCACGAAGAAATCATTCCTGGCGGGCGTATTGTCCCGCAGGTACTTGACCGCCCGCTGCCAGTCGGGGACAGCGGATATCTCGTCCAGTAGGATGTAGCGCCTGCCGTCAGCACCGATGGCGCGGCCCCGGTTGACCAGCTCTACGATGGCCTCCGGCTCACGTTCCAGATCCAGCGAGTAGTAGAGGACGTTGGTAGAGGGGATGCCGGAGCCTATCAGGCGTTGGACCAGCATCTTCAGAGCCGTGGTTTTCCCAACCTGCCTGGGGCCACGAAGGGTGTAGACGATGGGACGGTCGATCTTCAGGCCCTCCAGGATGGGAAGGGGTCGCTGAAACGGGAACTCAGCCAACTCCTGGAGAGCGGGGTCGCGATCGATGGCAGATGGATCGCCCCACCACGGGTTCTGTTCTCGGAGCCGTTCTAGCACCACGTTCTTAACCCTGCCATCTTGTTAATCATAGTTTATAAAAGCCCAGGGCTTTTGTAAAGTCCGGTTGATAAAATCGGCGAGCCAGCCTCAGGGTTTTCTCTCTAATCTGCCCCGCAGGGTGGCGCCCACGGACCGCAGTTCGCGAACCATCTTCCTGCCGTGACGTTTGGTGGTCATAGTATCTCAGAAAGCGGGAAGGTTGTTGGATTCTTGCGGTGAACCTATAATGGCGACGCACACGCAAGACGCACGGAGCACACCCCCTCGAAGCTATGGACGAGGCAGGATTCTCTCTTCCGGGGCCGAGCACCATTCTCAGCGGACCCTTTTGGCAGGGGCCGGTACGGGTGCTTCGCGCCCTGACGTCGCGCCAAGCCGTCCCCCTCAGCAATCCGATCAACGTTCAGATTGGAGCAAGAGGCCCTCGATTGGACTGATTGGACCGAATGCTTGGACTGCCCGACAGCTTGTCCACGATCTCCGGGCCCACCTTTTTCCTTCGGCCAGGTCGTGGATGCGGATTTTGGGGGCTTCGGATGCGAGGTGTCGGGCGTAGAGGCCATGCTTGAGGACAGCGCATACATACCGGAAATTATGATCAGTCTTCAGGGAAACCGCCATTCCAGGCGCAGTTGGCTATCGGGGAGAAGCCCTTCTGCTGTGCAATAATATCCAGATGCACCATGCTGATGGCAGCTACATCAACGGCCACTCCTGTTTGTTTTCTGAGGTCAATACCAACGATGTATCTGCGACAATCGGGGCAGAGCTCCACCCATTCGTGTTCAGAACCATCGACACACACGAACTCCTTGCTCTCATTTCTTTCCCCGCAGTAAGGGCAGGCCATCCTGTCGAATCTCCAATCGTACCCACAAAGAGAACATCTCAACCATCTCTGACCCTCGTCGCCCTGGAGGAAGCTAAGTTCCGGGAAAGCTCCGCAGATAGGGCAGTAGCCTTTGTGCCAGGGAAGTTCCCTCATCAGAGGCCGCAGGCCCTCTGTTCTCTTTTCAACAAAAGGCTTCAGCATTTGACCAAGGATGAATTTCAGCACAATCGGCCGGACGTCAAGGCGAAGAGCGATTTTGTTGATATCCTCTTCTTTGCTCTCGACCAGGGCACCAATACAGTACTTCAGGTCAACATCACCTCTCTCTAAAGCCCCCTTGAGTCGCATCACCTCTGCCTTGATGCTAGGAAAGGCTCTCGCGAGCGGCGGCATTGTGGACTCTACACTCTCTCCCCATGGGTCCATAAGGGACGTGATCGTCTCTTCCGTCAACCACGGCTGTCCCTCGGAAAACCGGGAGCGCTCTGGCGGGTCGATATTGACATCATCACGCTCGGACAACTTCGCTTTGAGAATCGCCCTGTTGATGAAGACTCCCTTGAAGGCACTGGCAATGGGTTTAAGGAAGGGTGTTTCCCGTTCGACAGTCTCAAATGCCTTCTCCAATCTCCGGATTTCATCGGTGATTTCACTTGATAGGGAATCGCTCATTGTGTATGAGGACCTCCGTAGACCTTATGACACTGCCCCACTTCCAAGAGTGGGGCAGTGTGAGATCTATCTACCCTCTTTCAAAGCGACTAAGCTTTCCTGACATTGACCATAAAGGCCTTGTACTCCGGCGTCATGGAGTTACCGTCGCCAACGAAGGGAGTGAGCAGGTTGGTGCTGTCATCGCGGTTCTTGGGGAAGAGCCAGCCCCAGCTAGCGGTCATTCCAACAAGGTGAACTTGCTTGCCCCCGCAGGTTAAGGGCTCTAACCGCTTGGTAACCATAGCCACACATTCGACAGAGCCGCGGATCGATTCCACAACTACCCTTTCGCCGTTCTTGATGCCTTTTTCCGCGCCTAGTTCCTCGCTCATCTCCACATACGCCTCGGGCATCATCTCCATGAGTATCGGTTGCCATCTTGATTGAGCCCCGCTGCACCAGTGCTCGGCACAGCCGTACGTCGTCATGACGATTGGATAATCTGGGGAGGCGTTGGCGTATTTGTCTATTTCGCCGGAGAATATTTTGATGATAGGGCTATTGTGCTGCGAGGACATGAGGTTCTGGGCAAAGGGGCCTTCCAGGGGTTCGTAGTGTTCGGGGAAAGGCCCGTCGGCCAGTCCGGGGCCGAACAGGGAGGACACGCCGTCGAGCTTCATGATGAAGGGAAGCTTGCCGCCGTCCTGATTCACAGGAGCGCCGCCGCCATCCACAACATCGCCAACCCATTTACCATCCTCCCACTTGACCAGGGGCTTGGCCGGGTTCCACGGGTTGCCGTCGGGGTCTACCGAAGCCCGGTTGTAGATGATCCGCCGGTTCATCGGCCAGGAATATGACCAGTTCGGGTACAGCCCGAGACCTGTCGGGTCTTCCTTACCCCTTCTGGCCATGTTGTTGGTGCCATCCTTGGCAAAGGCTCCGCAAGATGCCCACATCCCACACGATGTCGACCCGTCGGATTGAAGATTGGCGAAGCCGGGGACCAGCTCACCCTTCTTGTAGGCCGTATCGCCTATCGTTTTATCCTCAAGGAAATAGCCATTGATCGCCTTTGACGTCTTAAGAGGGTCGAACCGGCCGGCCGCATCCACGTAGTCCCATTGCATGTTGAGTATGGGGTCGGGGAATGCCCCGCCGTCTTTCTGGTACATCTCCTTCAGCTTGGCAAGAAGCCGGTAGAATACATCACCGTCGGTGATAGCGTCACCTGGAGGATCGGCCGCCCGGTACCGCCACTGCATCCAGCGGCCGCTGTTGCTCAGGCTTCCCTCTTTCTCAACCGATGCCGCCGCGGGGAGCAAGAAGACCTCTGTCTTGATCTGGCTCGGATCCATGCCCGGCCCCTTCCAGAACGAGGCCGTCTCATTGTCAAAGATATTGATATGCACCAGCCAGTCAAGGTTCTTCATCGCCTGGCGCAGTTTGTTGACGTGGGGCATGCTCACGGCGGGGTCAGTACCGAAGGAGATGTAGCCCTTTACCTTTCCGTTGTACATGTTGTCCATCATGTTCAGTATATCGGCGCTCTGCGTGTCATCAATCTTCGGCAGCCACGAGTATGCGAAGTCGTTGGCTGCCACAGCGTTATCACCGAACCAGGTCTTGAGGAGACTCACGATATACTTAGGATAATTCTGCTGCCAGTTGACCGACTTGGCGACCTTGGTGGTGGGGGTAATGGCCGCGGAGTATTCAGCGAGCGTGGTCTGCGAGGCCTTGGGAGCCGACAGATATCCCGGCAGATAGTTGTAGAGGAGCGCCAAATCGGTGGAACCCTGGACATTGGGTTCGCCTCTCAGCGCGTTGACTCCGCCGCCACAGATACCGATGTTGCCCAGCAGGAGCTGGATGATGCACAAGGTCCGGATGTTCTGCACGGCCGTCGTATGCTGGGTTTGACCAAGGGCGTACAGGACCGTTCCAGCCTTGTCTCTGACTCCGGTGGACGCATAGGTCTCGTAGACTTTCAACAGGTCTGCTTTGGGCGTGCCGGTGATGTCTGATACCTTGTCCATATCATAGCGAGAGTAGTGTTCTTTAAGGAGCTGGAGAACGCACCGCGGGTCCTGGAGGGTGGGGTCTGTTTGCGGAGTGCCGTCAGCGTTCTTCTTGAAAGCCCAGGCGGTCTTGTCGTATTTCCGGTGGGTGGCGTCGTAGCCTGAGAAGAGCCCGTCATTGAAGCTGAATGTGTCTGCCACGAGGTAGGAGGCGTTGGTGTAGTTCAGGACGTAGTCTTTGAAATACTTCTCATTGTCAAGTATGTACTTGATCATCCCGCCGAGGAAGGCGATATCAGTCCCCGACCGCAACCGGGCATGGATATCCGCCTTGGCGGAGGTCCTGGTATGCCTCGGATCAACATGAATTAGAGTAGCGCCATGCTCCTTTGCCTTTGTTATCCACTTGAAAGATATCGGATGCATCTCAGCGGCGTTGCTCCCCTGAATCAAGAGAACATCGCTGTGCTGGAGGTCAATCCAGTGATTGGTCATTGCGCCACGGCCGAACGACTCTGACAGAGCCGGTACAGTTGGGCCGTGTCAGACACGTGCTTGATGGTCGATATACACCATTCCCAGCGCCCTTACCATTGAGGACGCCATGAAACACTCTTCATTGTTCACGTTGGAGCTTCCGTGGAGGGCAATGGTTTCGACGCGGTTGACCGTCTTCCCCTCGCTGTTTGTGGTGATGAAGTCGGCGTCACGTGCCGTCTTGATGTTCTCGGCTATCCTAGTGATCGCCCAATCCCAATCCTTCTTCTCCCACCTATCGCTGTAAGGGGCACGATACAGCACCTCAGTGAGGCGATGCTCGTTGGCAGCCGTGATTTGCATGATGTTCGCACCCTTGGCGCAGAGCGTCCCCTCACTAATCGGATGGTCAGAGTCTCCCTCAATGTTGATGATCTTCCCGCTCTCGTCAGTGCTGCAAATCAGGCCACATCCGACAGAACAATAGCAGCAGATGGAGCTAGTTTGAACCGTGTTTCGCAGCTTGTCCCTTTCCACCATCTGATCGACTTGAGCCCTCGCTAGTTTGGTATCAATCCCGAGCGATGAGAGTGCCAGGCCTCCAGCCAAGGCAGTAAACTGACGGCGCGTTAACTGCATCTCTCGCCTCCTTAGGGATATGCTGCTAGCAGCATATCGCCCTTACAAAAAAGAAACGTTCACTGCGCATGCATTGAATTGATCAATGCAATATGGTAGTTGTGTCAAATAGTCCGGATTCCGTCGAACGAATTCCATCAAGGAGGAATAGTCCCTAGTCTTTTCCCCCTGTGGCTGTCACTATACCTACATCTGTATGTATCGGTCAATAGTGTGGTGTTTCAAGAAATGTGGGGCAGGAAGGGGGTGAAAAGAGATCGGGTCTCGCTGTAGGGTAGGCAAAAGAGAAACCAGTCTACAGCCTACAAGGAAGCCCGACATGCACAAGGTTCGCACACCGTGGCCGGTGGCCACAAGGGTTCAGTTTCTCGATGTGACCATCAAACAGGTTTTCCCGCACCTTGGGTCCCAGGGGCCTGGCGGGGCGGTGGCTTCCGCCGGCCTGCCTACCGCTAGGTAGGCATCACGTGGATCGCCTCCGGGTTCAGGGAGATGTCGACCTCTTTGTCGGTGTCCAAGTTCAGGCGGTAGTAGATATGAATGGGGAGCTCTATCTGGAAGTCGTGCGGCTGCTCCGAGCCGGCAAGCCTAACGAAGAGGAGGTGGCCCTCCGCCCCTAGGGCCTCTCGCACGACCCGTCCGCTGAACACGTTGAACCTCTCGCCGGGGTTGGCTGGCCGGCCTGGCCGCACGATCATGACCTGGCTGGCGCGGATGCAGAAGTCCACCGCCTGGCCCGGGGCCAGCGAGCTAACCGGGCCCTTCACCACACGGCCCTGCCAGTCGATGCGCAGGCCGTCGGGCCCGTTCTCCACCACCCGCCCCGCCAGGATGTTGCGCGCCTGCACTAGCTCGGCGACACGGCGACTGGCCGGCCGGTAGTAGACCTCTTCGCGTGGGCCCTGTTGGAGGATGCGGCCGTTGTCCAGGACAGCGATGCGGTCGCCCAGGGCGAAGGCCTCCACCAGGTCGTGGGTCACCAAGACGATGGTCCCAGTCATCCTGCTGCGGATGTCCAGCAGCTCCTGGCGCAGCGTGCTGCGGATGGCTTCGTCCAGAGCGGCGAAGGGTTCGTCCAGCAGAAGGAGGCGGGGCCGGGAGACCAGTGCCCGCGCCAGGGCCACCCGCTGCTGCTGGCCGCCGGAGAGCTCCCGCGGGCGGCGGGCCTCCAGGCCATCCAGGCCCAACAGGTCGATCATCTCCTGCACCCGCTGCACCCGCTCGCGGCGGTGCAAGCCACTGAGGCCATATCCGATGTTGCGGGCCACCGTCAGGTGGGGGAAGAGGGCGTAGCCCTGGGGCACGTAGCCGATGCGCCGTTCCTGGGGCGGCACGCTAATGCCCGCGGCGCTGTCGAAGGCGGTGAGGCCGTTCGCCCGCACCAGGCCCTTATCCGGGCGGAGGATGCCGGCGATGGCTTGGAGGGTGAGGCTCTTGCCCCCGCCCGATGGCCCGAACAGCACGGCGATCTCGTCGCCAGCGCTGAAGGCGGTGGTCAGATGGAAGCCGCCCAGGCGTTTGCGGATGTCTACTTCTAGCATGGGCCCTACCAGCGCGGGGCGCGCAGCAGCCGGCCGATGACCAACAGGCTGAGCAGGGAGGTGACGGTGAGGATGGCCACCAGGGTGTTGGCCAAAGCGGCGTCGCCGGACTGCCAGGCGTCGTAGATGGCGACGGGCATGGTTCGCGTCTGGCCGGGGATGTTGCCGGCGAACATGATGGTAGCACCGAACTCGCCGACGGCGCGGGCGAAGGCCAGGGCCGTGCCGGCGACAACGCCAGGCCAGGCCAAAGGCAGGGTGACGGTGAAGAACACGGCCAGGTTGGAGCGGCCCAGGGTGCGGGCAGTATTCTCCAGCGAGGGGTCTACCGCCTCGAAGGCTGCCTGCGCCGAGCGCACCATCAGAGGCAGGGCGACGATGGTGGAAGCGATGACTGCTCCCTCCCAGGCAAAGGCCAGGCGCAGGCCGAAGGTGTCCTCCAGGAACTCGCCCATCAGGCTCCGCCGTCCCAGCACCTGGAGCAGATAGTAGCCCAGGACGGTCGGTGGTAGAACCAGGGGCAGAGTCACCAGGGCCGAAAGGAGGCCTCGCCCCCAGAACTGGCGGCGCGCCAAGAGCCAGGCGAGGGCCACCCCTAGCACCAGGCAGATGGCCGTAGCCAGCGCGGCCACTTGCAGCGACAGTCGCAGCGGGAACAGATCGACGTCGAACACGGCTACCTCTACTCCGGGACGCGGTAGCCGTACTTGTCCAGAACCATCCGTCCCTCTGGTCCACGGACAAACGCGACGAAGCGGCGGGCCAGATCCTCGTTCTTCGTGTCCCTTACCACCGCCAGCGCCTGCTCGATGGGCTGGTGCAGACTCTCGTCCACCGTCACGTAGGTCACCGCCGACTCGTGGATGACCAGCGACAGGGGCAACAGGCCGGCCTCTGTGTTGCCCGAGCGCACGTACTCCGTCGCCGCAGTGACATTTTGGCCGTACACCAGCTTCGGCTTGAGCTGGTCCCAGAGGCCAGCGCTCTTCAGCGCCTCCTCCGCCGCGCGACCGTATGGGGCAACCTCGGGGTCAGCGATAGCCACTTTCTCCACTTCGGGCCGCAGCAGGTCTGCCAGCTCGCTGACGGTCACGCCGGCCTTGGTGGAGCTGGCTAGGGTCAGACGACCGATGGCGTAGACCTGTTGCGTGTCGTCGATGAGTAACCCCTTCTCCCGCAGGCCGTCCACGTGGTCGATGTCGGCCGAGACGTACAGATCAGCGGGGAGCCCCTCCTCGATCTGCTGGGCCAGCGCCCCGCTAGAGCCGTAGGAGAAGGTGACCTTAGCCCCCGTCTCCTTCTCGAACAGTGGGCCGATCTCATCGAAGGCCTGCTGCACGTTGGAGGCGGCGGCCACCAACAGCTCGCCCGAAGAGTCGGAGGCGTCTTCGTCAGAGCCGCAGCTCGCGATCAAGAGGACGATCGCGAGAAACAGCAAAGACAATAGCACCCATATTGACCTACCTAGCCTCGGCTTCATTTCCGGCCTACCTTCTCTTTCTAGTAGCATTGTCTTGCGCTTTCCAGTACCATTATCTTGTCGACATGACTCTCGGAAATTCTAAAGGCGGGGCGTTGTGCTGGCGCCAGCATATCACCCCGTCGCCATTCTAGTGGTTGTTCTATCTACAGTGCAAGGCCTACTTCTCTTAGTTCCCTAGTCGGTGAACGACTGCCAGCCTAATGCTGCCCAAGCGCCATCGCGCGGTTCGTGGTGGCGATGGGAACAGGAGCGGCCTTGCCAACCCTTGCGCCCACGAGTGCGATTGGGGGGTGGATGAAGGCGCCGCAGGAGAGAGGCCGGGAGGAGAACATGCTGCCCGTGGTTATTTTCGTGGGGAACTCGGGAGCTGGCAAGACTAGCATCCTGGAGAAGGTGGTGCGCGAGCTCAAGGGAAGGGGGTATCGGGTGGCCGTGATCAAGCATGTTCACCACGGTGACTTCGAGGTGGACCACGCCGGTAAGGACAGCTGGCGTTTCACACAGGCAGGCTGCGATAGCGTGATTATCGCCTCGTCAACGAAGGTAGCGCTAATTGAGCGGCGTACCTCTGAGCCGCCGTGGGACGATCTGGTCGCCATGTTGGATGGGCGCGTCGATATCGTCCTCGGCGAGGGCTTTGGCGGCAGGGGCAAGCCAGAGGTCTTGGTGGTCCGCGGCGCTCAACCTGAAGATCCGGCCCATG
>CAYGYF010000006.1:0-23902 GCA_964354065.1 uncultured Dehalococcoidia bacterium
CAGGGCCCGGACTTCCTGATCCCCCCGCCGGAGGCGGCCGGGGTACGAACCGTGCTTGGCGCTCCCAGCGCCACTCAGACCAGCGAGTTCATGGCGGGCACTGTTGTCTACAGCGTTGTCTTCGTGGAGTCCAGCGGCGGGACGGGCAACTGTTCGCCGGCGGACACCTCGACCGAGAACTGGGACGCGCCCCATCAAACCACCGTTCTGTCGGAGATCAGCGACGGCCTGGCCTTCTGGACTGCCCGCTCTAACAGGCCCGCCCCGCTGACCTTCGTGCTGGACAACCAGGGGACGCAGCCGACGTCCTGCGAGCCGATCACACGCTCCACCAATGACGAGCCGAAGTGGGTGGCGGACGTCTTGACCGCGATGGGCTTCCCGGCCACTACCAGCAACTACTATGACGTGGCCCGTTCCTTCGCCGCGTCCCGCCGGACGGCCCTCGGCGCTGACTGGGGATACATCATCTTCGTTGTGGACAGTCTGATCGATGCGGATGGCTTGTTTTCGGACGGCTACTTCGCCTACGCCTACCTTAGTGGCCCCTTCATGGTGATGACGTACGATAACGACGGCTGGGGAATCTACCGCATGAACCTGGTCACCGCTCACGAGACCGGCCACATCTTCGGCGCCCTGGATGAGTACGCCGCTTCCAGCTGCTCCACCGCCGACACCTGGGGCTATCTCAACGTAGCTAACGCCTCTTGCAACAACGGCGGGATCACTACGGACTTCTCTATCATGGGGGAGGCCTCAGAGCAGACCAACCAGTCCGTCGATGTCTCAACCTCAGCGCGGGGAGCCATCGGGTGGCGGTATACGGGAGGGGCCATAGTAGTGGACGTAGTGCGCACCGCTACCGTCTCCCTGACCCCTTATGCGCCTGACCCTACCACTGATAGTACACCCACCTATTCGGCTTCGGCCGGCAACACGCCGTACCCGGTTGGGGGGTGTAACACGATTGGCGGCTGGTGCTACCGTTGGCCGTCGCCCGTCACCGTGTCTAGGGTGGCGGCGGCGGAGTGGAACCGGGACGGCGGCGCCTTTACGAGCGTGGGCGTCGTCCCCACCGACGGCGCCTTCGACGAGGAAAGCGACCCGTACACTTTCACCCCGCAATCACCGGTAGCCAATGGAACCCACACCTTCGGCACGCGATCAACGAACAACTTTGGGCATACATCTAGCCCCCCTGCTACCGATACCCTAACCATCGCCGCCCTCGATACGGACGGCGACGGCTACACCGACGCCGCTGAGGCGTACCTTGGCACCGACCCGTACGACCGTTGTCCGGATAACACGGGCGCTCCTGCCTGGCCTCTCGACCAGAACAACGACACCTGGATCCTGATCACCGATGTCTACATGTACGCAGGGAAGATGTTCACCCCGGTGACCTGCCCGGGCGGCGCGAACTGCCGCCTGGACCTGGACACGAATGGCACCATCCTCATCGGCGACATGTTCCAGTACACAGGGAGGCTGTTCGAGGCCTGCTCGCAGTAGTGTCCATGGCCGCGCCGCAGGGGTGGGAGTAGGCCGGCCGGTAGGTGGAGCCCGCTCGGGCCGCAGGCGGGAAAGCCTGCGCGAGAAACCGGGCAGGGCTGAAGCCTTTTCTCCTAGGCGGTGTTCTTCATCGCTGCGGCCTAGCTCACGACGAGGCGCCGGAAGCTCTCGGCGTAGGTATAGGGGCTGCCCTCCGCCTGCCACTTGGCCATCCCCGGGATGAATTCCTCCAGGGAGAACTGGCGGACCTGGCTGTCGTGGATGCGCAGGGCGTCGATCTTATCCTGGAGGACGGCCTCGATGTCCAGCCAGTGGTTGGGGTTGCGAGTGGCGCCCAGCCAGATCTCCTGCACCTTGTGGGGCTCCAGGCCCTCCTCCAGCAGCTCGGGGAAGGTGAGGCGATCGCGGGCGGCAGGGAAGACGGCGTCCACGGCGGCGTCGCCGGTGGCGCGATGGTCGGGGTGGTTGGGGTAGTTGTCAGTGATGAAGCGGTTGGTGGGGTCGAAGGTGATGACGATGGACGGCTGGTAGCGGCGAATGGCGCGCACCAGGTCGCGGCGCAGGGCCAGGGTTGGCTCGAGCATGCTGTCCTCGTAGCCCAGGAACACCACCTCGCTGACGCCCAGGCGGTGGGCGGCGCGGCGCTCCTCGTCCTCGCGGATGCGCCTCAGCTCTTCGCTGGTCATCTGGGGGTCGTCGCTGCCCTTGTCGCCGCTGGTGGCGATGACGTAGACGACGCTGGCACCGTCGCGGGTTAGGGTCGCGACGGTGCCGCCGGCCAGGAACTCGGCGTCGTCGGGGTGGGCGACGATGACCATTACCTTGTCTGGGTTCATCGAAACCAACGTTTGGAACAACTAGAAAGTGGGCGCGCCGAGACGCGTCTCCTTCCATCTTAGCAGAAGGGGTGCAGTTTTGCCCGACGGCGGGCAGCGCTAGAGCCTACCTGGTGTCGATGCGCTGGAGGAGCTCCCAGAGGAAGGCCTGGGTGCGGGCCAGGACATCGGCGTCGACGTGCTCGAAGACGTCGTCCGGGCGGTGCCAGTAGGGGAAGACGCCGTCGGGCCGCAGGTTGACGAAGGTCAGGCTGGGCAGGCCGTTCTTGATGCCGATGGCGCCCTCGGTGAAGCCCAGGGACATCACCTTGGCGTAGGCGCCCAGTTCGGGCCGCTGGGCAGCGACCTGGCCGGCCAGGGCCAGGAGGCCGGGGTCGGAGCGATAGGCCCGGGTCATGCCCTCGCGGGTGATGTAGCAGGGGCTGGAGCCGAGGCCGCCCACGCTGTCCAGGGTGATGAAGCGGGCGTCCCGGAGCTCCTGTAGGTGCTCGCGGACGAAGGCGGCGGCGCCGTAGCAGCCGACCTCCTCGCAGCCGCTGCAAAGCGCCCACACCTCGGTATTGGCCAGCGGCACCTGCTGGAGTTGCTCGGCCAGGGCGAGGACGAGGGCGGCGCCGGTGGCGTTGTCGTTGGCGCCGGCCGTGTAGGGGCTGGTGTCCGGCTGGAAGGTCATCAGTAGGGCGAGGATGAGGACCGCCGCCGGAGCGAGGGAGATCCAGTAGATCACATCGCTGCCGGTGATCGACCCCACCAGGTAGAGGAGCACGAGGGCGGCGATGCTGGCGAAACCCCCTGTGACCAGCGCCCGGAGTATCTTGAGGCGGGCCGGCGAGCCAAGCACCCAGGGCGTGCGGTGGCTGTCCAGGTGGCCGACCAGGACAACCCGTTGGGTCGGCGTGCCTGCGGGGGGAATGGCGGCCCATACGTTCTGGCTGGGCCGCTTAGGGAGCAGCCAGCGGATAGGGTTGGCGGTGAAGTTCAGCTCGAGGTAGGCGGAGACCAGGGTCACTGCGGCCAGGAGGGTGGCCAGGATGGCGGTAATGCGGCCAGCGAGGGGATACACGGCGACGGCCAGCAGGGCCAGGGTGACGGCCAGGGCGAAGGGCCGCCACCTGGAGGTGGTGCTCAGGAAGCGCTCTACCTGGGGCGCCAGCCCCAGCCGTTCGAGCACCACTTTGGCGTAGGTCGCGGCTTCTGCCTCGGCGGGCGTGGTGGAGCCGCGGGGGCCGATGGTGACCGATAGATGGTAGACGTGCTCCAGGGCGCGGCGGGCGTGGGTCTGGTCGGGGCCCGGCGCGGACTCCGCCGGTTCGGGCCGTTGTCGCTGATCTGCCGAGCTTTCCCCTGGTCGGTCGGCTGCCATCACCTTCACTGCGTTCAGGGCAGGCACCTTCAGATGCCCACTCTAGCGTTGGCGATAGCTGTGCGTCAAGGAGATGGGGAGATGGCTAGTAGGGGCGCAGCTTGCTGCGCCCCTACCCCAGGCTGGGGATGGGATGAGAGAAGATGCCGGGCCGCAGGCGGCCGCGAGCGTCGGTGCAGGAGGACAGAAGCTCCTGGCCCATGGCCTCGCCCTGCTCCAGGAGCTTGTCCACCTGCGAGAGGTCGGCGAAGCTCACATCGGTGCCGATTTCGGGGCGAATGAGGGTGATACGGGCCCGAGGCGATAGGTCTTCCACGTCGCGATCAACGTGGTCGCGCATCATCATCTCCAGGGAGCGGACGAGCACGCCGACGGGGCTGGTGGGCCGCGCCTGGTCGGAGCAGCGGGAGAGATCGATGGCCAGGATCTGCTGGGCGCCCAGCTCGACCGCGGTCTCCAGGTCGAGGTGGGCCATGACGCTGCCGTCTACGTACTCGTCGCCGTCGATCTCCACCGGGGAAAAGATGCCGGGGATGGCTGTGGAGGCCAGGATGGCTCGCGAGATGGGGCCTTGGTGGAACACCACCTTGTGTCCGCGGCTGAGGTTGGTGGCTGTGACATAGAGGGGCACCCTGGTCTGAGCGAAGTCGTCCACGGGCAGGTGCTCGGCCACCAGCTTCTCCAGGAAGCGGCTGCTGAACAGGCACTGGCGCTTGGTGGCCAGCCGATAGGCTATGCCGAGGGGATTGAAGTCGAAGATGCGAGCGCCGCGCAAGCTGGCCCAGATCTCCACCAGCTTGTCGCCGCCGGCGGCGCCGGGGTAGAAGGCGAGAAAGGCCCCGTTGAGGGCGCCAACGCTGGTGCCGACGATGACGGACGGCTGAAAGCCCGAGCGGAGGAAGGTGCAGAGGAGGCCGGCCTGCACCGCGCCCAGGCTAGCGCCGCCGCTGAGCACGAGGGTGGGCCCGGTTATTCGTTTCCTGTGGCGATGAAACGGCATAGTGTCGAAGTCCCGTCTGCTCCATCTAGTATACTCTTACGGGCCGTATCCCAAAGGGGGCTATGTCCCACCAGGGATGGGACCATCGGCTGGAAGGCAGACGTAAATCGGGAGGAGGGCTGCCAGCATGCCGCTGACCGAACAGGGGAAGGCCGTTCTCTGGGACCTGGATGGTGTCCTGGTCGACACGGCGCCTTTTCACTTCCAGGCCTGGCGGGAACTGTTCGAAGGGGTGGACAGGAGCTTCAGCGAGGCGGACTTCTGGCGCACCTTTGGTCTGAGGAACGACGCTATTCTGAGGGACGTCCTGGGCAATCTGCCGCCGCGCGAGGTCGAGCGACTGGCGCGGAGGAAGGAGGAGCTCTACAGGGATAAGATCGCAGGTAAAGTCAGGCCTATCCCAGGAGCCGCCGACCTCTTGCGCCGTTTGCGGCGACGGCACAGGAAGGCGGCCATCGTCTCCTCGACGCCCGGCGAGAACGTTCGCCTAGTGCTCCACTGGCTGGGGTTTGAGGGTTTCTTCGAAGCCATTGTCGCCGCGGAGGACGTGAGGCGAGGGAAGCCTGACCCGGAGGGCTTCCTGCTCGCGGCGGAAAGGCTGGGGATGGAGCCGCGGGAGTGCGTGGTCATCGAGGACGCCCCAGACGGGGTAGAGGCAGCCAAAAGGGCGGGGATGATGTGTGTGGGGCTGGCCAGAGGCCGCCCTCCTGATGTACTGGCCAGGGCGGACCTGGTGGTGGCAAGCCTGAAGGATGCGGCCCTCTACGCGTTGCTGGGCGTGTGAGGGCCGCCCAATAGGGCGCTCATCCAGCGAGCCCGAATCCGGCTACTGCTCTTCTATGGTGATGGTGGTTATGGCGTCGCCGGGGGGAGGTTGCGGTTGGCCTGCGGGTTTCGGGGTGCGGAGCGTCAGGGCCTTCACCACGTCCATCCCCTCCACCACCTCGCCGAACACCGTGTACTTACCGTCGAGGCTGGCCTGGCGGGAATAGGTGATGAAGAACTGGCTGCCGTTGCTGTTGGCCTCGCCGGTGTTGGCCATGCCCACCACGCCGGTGTCGAAGGGGCGGTCGCTGAACTCGTCGGGGATGGTGTAGCCGGGGTCGCCGGTGCCGTCGCCGATGGGATCACCGGTCTGGGCCACGAAGTCGGCGATGACCCGGTGGAAGGTGACGCCGTCGAAGTAGCCGTCGCGGGCCAGGAAGACGAAGCTGTTCACCGTCTGGGGGGCGATGTCGGGGAAGAGCTGGATGCGGATGTCGCCCTTGGCGGTCTTGATGGTGGCGAAGTAGGACTTGCTGGGGTCGATGGTCATGGCCGGCGCCGACGGGTAGGTCTTGCCGGCGGGCATGGTGGGCTGGGGGGTGGCCGCCGCTGGCGAGCCCGTGGCTCGGACGGCGGGGGTTGCGGTTCGGGTGGCGGGTGTCTCCTCGCCCCCGCCGCAGGCGGCGGCCGCCAGGATGCCAACGACTGCTATTACGCCTGTGAGGGTGATTATCTTGCGCATGGTTCGTCTCCTTTCGCTGACCATTATCGCTGAGGGTGTTGCTTGTGTCATCAACGCGGGGATGGGTGGGCGACTGGGCCTACCGAGGCTGGGCTTTCAGCCCGACCGGGCCCCGACGCGTCGGGGCGCTACGAAACCGGGCAGGGTTGATGGCCACTAATGAACTAGTGACGCTGAGGGCGGAGCGATGTAGTAGCGGAGGCCTTTAGGCCTCCATCGCACAGGATGGAAGCCTAAAGTGGAAGCCTAAAGTGGAAGCCTAAAGGCTTCCGCTACATCGTGCTATGCCGGGGTCGAGCCCTTGTTCTCTCAATGACCATAAGCCCTGCGGCTACGTTTGCAGGGAGGGCGAGGTGAGCCTGGGAACGGGCTCCCGTCGAGCCGGGGCTAGGCGATGACCTTGAGGCGTTCGCCGATGAGCTCGAAGGTGGCGGGCAAGGTGCCGATGGCCTCGCCCTCGGTGGCGATGGGCACCGGCTCGGCGGACTCGGCCTCGATGCGGCGGGCGGTGCGGTAGGTGACCTGGGGCAGGTCGATGAAGGCGCCGCTGCGCAGCTTGGGGAAGAAGGTGACCTTCTGGAGGTGGCTCAACTTGCCGATGCACACTACATCGAGAAGGCCGTCGTCCGGGCGAGCGCGGGGGGCCATGCGGATGCCGCCGCCAGAGTACTGGCCGTTGGCGAACCAGGCAGTGCCCAGAAGGGTTGGCTCGGCGGGAGCGCCGTCGAGGGAGAGGTTCACCAGGTGAGGGCGGTAGCCGAGGGCGGTGAGTAGGGTGGCCCGTAGGAAGGAGAGGCGTCCGCCCAGCCGCTTGGAGCTGCGGTTGACTCGGTCGGAGACTACGGCGCCCATGCCGATATCTGCCTCGTTGATGAAGTAGCGAACGGCCTCGCTTCCGTCCGGGCTGCGATAGCGGATCTTGCCTACGTCGATCTGCCGCAGCTTGGCGGCGGCGAGCCGCTCGATGGCCCCCTCCAGGTCGCGGGGGATGCCCAGGGTGCGGACGAAGTCTGCTCCGGTGCCGCGGGGGATGATCCCCAGGGTCAAGTCGGGCCGGATGGGGCGGTCGTCGGCGATGAGGCCGTTGACCACCTCGTTGACGGTGCCGTCTCCGCCCAGGGCCACGACCTGGCCGTACCGGCCGGTGGCCTGGCGGGCGATGGCGGTGGCATGGCCTGGCCGCTGCGTGAGGGCGACGTCGAAGGGTAGGGGGAGTCGCGAGCGGAGCCGCTGCTCAATGGCGTGCCAGTGGCGGCCAGTGGCGCCGTTGGCAGAGCGGGGGTTGACGATGAGGAGCAGGTCGGGCATCAGGGCAGGGTGGTGGTGGCGGGGCGGTTCGGTTCGACAGGCTCACGACGTAGTTGTTCCGCGCCTCCGCCAGAGGCGGACCCGCCTTCGGCGGGGGCGAAGGCGGTCATCTGAGTGACGGCATTGCGGTAGCGGTCCACCTGCTCTCGCTGTTGGCGTCTGCCCCAGCCGAGCACGTCGCCCATAAGGCGGGCCGCCTCGGGCGCCGCGTCCAGGCCGTGATTACGGTCGAAGAGCATGAGGTCGGTGCGGCGGGCCATGAAGTCCTCCAGGGTGAGCGCCATCTCCTCGGCGGCGGCGTAGATGGCTTCCGCCCGCAGGACAGAGCTGCCTGGGGTCAGAGGCTGGAGCAGGCGCCGGTCGCTTTGGGCGCATGCCAGCACCCGCACGTACTCTGTGCCGTAGGTGCGCACCAGCCGGTCGGCGGCCGGGGGGGAGAGGCCCCAGTCCTCCTGAAGAGTGGCGACCGTCGCCTGAGCGAAGGCGTCGAAGCGCTGGAAATCGCCGCCGGGGAGAGGGCTCTCGGCCGTTCGGCAGGCTCGCCCTGGGCGGGCGAAGCGCTTTCCCTGCCAGGCCAGGACGCGATCCACCAGGGCCTGAGCCATGGCGCGATAGGTGGTGAGCTTGCCGCCGGCGATGGTGACTAGGCCTTCGGGCTTCATCTCGATCTTGTAGTCGCGGGGCACGTCCGAGGGGGCGCCCTCGTCGTAAACGAGGGGCCGCACGCCCGCCCAGACGGAGATCACATCCGAGGGCGAGATGTTGGCCCGGGCGAAGGTGACGCTTACAGCGGCGAGGAGGTACTCCACGTCGGCGGCATCGGCCCGCACATCGTTGGGGTTGCCTGTGTAGTCCGTATCGGTCGTCCCCACATAGGTGTAGTAGCCATAGGGAACCGCGAAGATCATGCGGTCGTCGGGGGTGGAGAAGGCGACGGCGCTGGAAAGGGGGAGGCTGGAGTGGGGGAGCACCAGATGGATTCCCTTGGTTGGGCGGAGAATCGGAGGCACCTCGCCCATGGCGCGCACCTGGTCAACCCAGGGGCCGGCGGCGTTGACGACCACCCGGCCGCAAGCGATGCCGGTGCGGCCGTCCAGGCAGTCGCGGAAGTGGGCGCCCGTCACCCGGCCAGCGTCACGCTCCAGGCCTGTCGCTTCGACGTAGCTGACGGCGGCGGCGCCATGGAGGGCAGCCGAGCGGACGGTGGCCAGGGTCAGGCGAGCGTCATCGACCAGGCAGTCGAGGTAGCGGAAGCCGCCGCGGAGGCCGTCGGGGCGCAGGGCCGGCTCGCTGCGCAGCAGTTGCTCCCGGGATAGGGCGCGATGATGCTCCAGGCGGCGGGAGCCGGCCAGGAGGTCATAGGCCAGCAGGCCCAGCTTGAGCTTGAGGCGGCTATCGCGCCCGCCTTTATAGACCGGCAGGACGTAGGGGAAGGGGTGGACGAGGTGAGGGGCGATGCGCAGCAACACCCCTCGTTCTCGCAGGGCCTCGTGCACCAGGCGGACCTGGCGGCTCTTGAGGTAGCGGAGGCCGCCGTGGATCATCTTGGAGGACTTGCTGCTGGTGCCGGCGGCGAAGTCGCCTTTTTCGAGAAGAGCGACCGATAGGCCGCGCATGGCAGCATCGCGGGCGATGCCGGCGCCGTTGATGCCGCCACCGACGATGACCAGGTCGAAGGTCTCGTGCTGGAAGCGGTCGAGGAAGGCGGCGCGGGCTGGCAGGGAGAAGCTGCCCGCCGGGACGGTGGGCCTAGACATGATGGGGCTCCTCGCTGTTAGCGATCAGCTTGCCGGGGTTCATGATGTCCTGAGGATCGAAGGTCTGCTTGAGGGCGGCCAGCGCCCGCGCCCCCGCTGGCCCCAGGTAGGCGGCCATCCAGGGCCGGTGGTCGCTGCCGATGCCGTGGTGGTGGCTGAGGGCGCCGCCGGCATCCATGATGGCGTCGGTGGCGGCGGTCTTGGCCTGCTGCCACTGCTCTAGTTCGCGATCCTCCTCCTGGCGGGCGAGGAAGGTGAAGTAGATGGCGCCGCCGTCGGAGTAGGCGTGGGACAGGTGGGCCATCACCATGCCCTCGCCCTTGAGGGCGCCGTCAATGGCGGCGCGGACGGAGCGGTAGAGGGCTAGGTAGCGCTCCCAGGTGGTGGCCGTCTCCAGGGTATCGACCATGATGGCGTGATCGAGAAGGACGTCTCTGAGGTAGGGGAGATCGAAGCGGGAACGCTCCCAGGTGCGGCCGGGCCCGTGTCCAAGCGATACACCTTCGTGGCGGCGCAGGATCGGCCTGGCCCGCTGCCACTCGGAGCGCACGCTCTCTTCTTCTCCCTCGAAGCCCAGGATCAGCAGGGCGGCCTCGTCGAGGCGAAGGCCTCGCCGCGCCAGATACCATGTCCCCAGCCGCTCGACGGCGCTCGCTTTGAATCCGACGGGGGCGGCCCTTATCGCCAGGCTGGTCTCGGTCTCCGGCTCGTCCGATAGGCGCAGGACGGCGGGCTGCAAGCCCGACTGCATCAGCTCGCGGGCGGCTTCGAGCCCGGTGGCGAAGGCAGGGAAGAGGTAGCCTCGGTAGTCGGAGTGGCGGGGGAATGGGGCGAGGCGGAGTGTCGCCTGAGTGATCACCCCCAGGATGCCCTCGGAGCCGGCGATCAGTTGGGTGAAGTCTGGGCCGGCTGCGGCGGCGGGGACGGAGGGGGTGGCGATGGCGCCGCCCGGGAAGAGCATTCGCAAGCTCTGCACCCGCTTCTCGATCTTGCCGTAAAGAGTGGACTTCTGGCCGCCGGAGTGGGTGGCGATCCAGCCGCCCAGGGTGGAGTACTCGAAGGACTGGGGGAAGTGGCCGAGGGTGAATCCCTGGGCATTGAGGTGAGCCTCCAGGGCCGGGCCGAGAATTCCGGCCTCCACCGTGGTCGTAGCGGAGATCGGATCTAGCTGGAGGACTCGATCCAGGCGCTGGAGGTCGAGGGTGACGGTCGGTCTGCTCCCGACAGGCTCGACGCCCCCGACCACCGAGGTGCCGCCGCCGAAGGGGATCACCGCGATGCCTCGCTCGGCCGCTGCGTCGAGGATTGCCGCGACCTGCTCCTCCGTCTGGGGATAGGCGACGGCGTCGGTGGGATTGGGGATGTCGCCGCGGCGGATGCGCACCAGGTCGCGGTAGCTCTTGCCCAGGCTATGAACGGTGCGGTCGGCGATGTCGGTGGTGAGCGCTTCGTCGCCAGTAGCCTGGCGGAGGGCGGTCAGGGCCTTGGCGTCGAGATGGGATGGGGGTAGCTCAATCCGGTCGAGGGATTCGATGCGCCGGCCGACGCCGGTCTCGCCCAGCCGGCTGCGGATGAACGCCCAGAATCGGTTCGGGTCTGGCAGGGGGAAAGTTCGCTGCTCTTCCCCCCAGCCCCACCACTTTGTTGGCATTGAAGAATGTCGTTCGAGATGCCGGTGTGGCGATCTCGCGAACAGGCTCCCCGATCGCGATCGGGGAGCCCTCTGGCCGTCAGCGCTATTCGCCTGGATTATACCATCTTGGCCAGAATGAGTCTTGGGGTTGGTAGGCTGGCCCGGACCCTAGAGCACTTCCTCCAGGGGGGCGTAGGGCAGGCCGAAGGCGTCGGCCACCGGCTGGCAGGTGAGCTTTCCCCTGGCGGCGCTGACGCCTCTGGCCAGGGTGGGGTTGTGGTGGATGGCATCGAGGCCTTCGTCTGCCAGGCGCAGGACGTAGGGCAGGGTGGCTGAAGTGAGGGCTTCGGTGGAGGTCTGAGGGACGGCGCCGGGCATGTTCGGCACGCAGTAGTGAACCACCCCTTCTGCAACGAACGTTGGCTGAGCGTGGGTCGTCGGCCGCGATGTCTCGACGGCGCCGCCCTGGTCGATAGAAACGTCGACGATAACCGCGCCGGGGCCCATGGAACGGACCATCTCTCGGGTCACCACCTTGGGGGTGGGCGCGCCTGGAACGAGGACGGCGGTGATGAGGAGATCGGCACCAAGCAACTCCTCGGCCACGCTGGCCACTGTGGCCACTCGGGTGGCGATGCGGCCGCCGAAGTGCTCCTCCAGGTAGGCCAAGCGCCGCAAGTCACGTGACATAACGGTGGTGCGGGCTTCCAGACCGATGAGCACGCGGCAGGCGGCCGTGGCGACACCGCCGCTGCCCAGGATGACGGCGCGGGCTGGGGCGACGCCAGCGATGCCGCCCATCAGCTTGCCCCGTCCGGGGCCCGGTCGCTTGAGGAGGTGGGCGCCGATCTCGGCCGCCATCCGCCCCGCCACCTGGCTCATGGGAGCGAGGAGGGGCAGCGATCCGTCGGGTTGCTGCACCGCCTCGTAGGCGATGGCGATGGCGCCGGAGGCCAGGATTCGCTCGGTGAACTCCCGCAGGGCCGCCAGGTGGAGGTAGGTGAAGAGAATGAGGTCCCTGCGCAGAAGCGGATACTCCGGTGGCAGTAGCTCCTTGACCTTGACGAGGAGGTCACAGCCCTGGGCGACCTCTTGAGGCGTGTTCACTAGCGTGGCCCCCGCGTTGGCATAGTGATCGTCGCTGAAGCCGCTGCCCAGGCCGGCGCCCCTCTCCACCAGCACCGTGTGGCCAGCCTGGGTGAGGGCACGCACGCCCAGGGGGGTGAGCCCGACGCGATATTCCTCGACCTTGGTCTCCTTGATGGTGCCAACTTTCATGAAGGACCTCCCTTAGGATGTGAGCATAGACTGGCGCGCGAGGCAGGGGTGGACGGATGTCCATGCGCTCAGGGATCGAATATCCACTGAGCGCCGCCCTCTTCCGTGATCAGAACGAGGAGGGGGGAGAACTGCTCCAAGGTGGTCAGGGTGGTCATCTCCGGGCGGCCGGGCACGAACTGGCGCCAGGTCTGGTCCGGCGCCAGGGTGTAGATCACGGCGATCTGGTTGCTGATACCCAGGGTGGCTGTCTCGACCGCCTTCGTCTGGCCGGTGTAGCAAATCGCGTTCCAGCCCTGGATGAGGTTGGCGCTGGCAGGGGGCGTGCCGGATGGCTGCTGGGCCCAGGTGGTGCCGTTGCTCATCAGCATGAACAGCGATTCGTAGGGGTTGAGGGCGACGATAGTGCTGAGATCCGGTCTGCCGGCGAACCAGCCGTTGTAAAGCTGATCGGGCCTCAGGCGATAGATGGCCAGGACTTTGTCCGATATACCGGTTAGGGCGCCTTCGACGGGCTGTTGCGGCCCCGTGTAGCAGGCATCGTTCCAGCCCTGCATCAGGGAGACCGTGCCAGGTGGAGGTGGGCTAGGGAACAGGTCCGGCCCAAACCCCGCGAAAATGGCGTCGGTATCGCCTTCGTAGGCGTCGGAGGTGATGCCGGCCACCACCACGATGGGCTGATCGGAGGTGATGGTTGCCGCGCCCTGGAAGTTGGCTGGCAGAAGTGGGTCGAGGTGGTGGGAGAAGGTCTTGGAGGCGGTCACGCTGTCGCTGAAGCTGGCGGAGCCGCCGGGCAGTCCGCTGCCGTGGTAGGTGATCTGGAGGTTGGCGGTGCCGCCCTGGGCGACCTGGACGCGGAACCAGGAGTTCCAGCCGTCGGCGTCTGCCAGCGGCCCCTTGAAGCCGAAGTCCTTGTAGACCACCGGTAGCCAGACGCTGGTCGAGGCCATCGAGTCGGGGATGGCGGTAAAGGTGCCGAAACTGGCCTTATCCAGGAAGGACCAGGCCATCGTGTCCACCACCGCTATCGGCTGGCTGGCGGTAATGACGGCCGTGCCGGCGAAATTGTCGGGTAGCCCCTCCTCGAGGGCCTGGGAGACGCTGGCGGAGGCTTGCATGCTGAACGTCTTCTTGAGGGAGCCACCAGGGCCGGGGAGACGGCTGTCGCAGCAGTAGGTGACGTTCACCGTGGTGGTCTTGTCGGGGTCGGCGCCGCTGATCTGGTATTGGGTGTTCCAGCCGTTGCTTTCGCCGAAGTTCTTGTATATCAGGGGCAGGAGGACGGTGGTGGAGAGGTCGCTGGTGCCGGAGGGATTCCAGCCCAGGCCCTTGTAGGAGGCGAAGTTGGCCCGCTCGCTGTTGAAGATGTCGGCGGTGGCGGCCAGGAGCTCTCCGCTGGCCGAAGGCTGGCCGGTGGGGGCCACGAGCTCGATTATGAGGGAGCCCTCGAACTGGTCGGGCAGTTGGCCGCTCATCTCGGCTTGGTTGCGCAATAGGGCGCCCTGAGGAGGCAGTGCCAAGCCGCCGCCGGGGCACCCCGGCGTGGGGGCGGCCCCCGGCGAGGGCTCCGTGAAGGCCACCGTGCCGTCGGGCTGGCGATAGGTCATGCGCACGCAGGCGGTGGCGGTGGTGCTCACGTTCTGGAGGGCGAAGCGGGTGTTCCAGGCACCGTTCAGACCGAAGCGGCTGTAGATGACGGGCAGGTAGATGCGGCTGAACCCGTTGGAGATGCCGTTGTCGGCTCCCACGGATAGCTTGTCGCCCCGCTCGATGTACTTGAGGATGATGGTTCGTATGGCTTGATCGGCGGTGACCACGGCCGAGCCAGCGAAGCCGTGGGGCAGGCCAGCCTCGTCGGCCTGGTCGAAGACGGCGGAGGCTCCGGCGGCCAGGCTCTGGACGGTGTCCTGGGCGACGCGCTCGCCGTCGGAGTCGTAGTAGTCGACCACGACCTTGGCGGCAGAGAGGCCGGCGTTCTGCACCGAGACCGAGGTGTTCTCCACCCCCAGGGTGTAGGACTGGCTGGCGACGGCAGCGGCTATGGAGCGGCTGGTGGGGCGCGCCTCGAGGGCGCGGGGGGCATCGAGGAGAGCCAGGATAGTGAGCAGGGATACGAAGGCGGCGAGGCCTGTGCCGGCCCAGAGCCACCCCCTCATGCCCTCTGCGTCATCCTTCGGCAAGCTCAGGACAGGTTCCTTCTCTCACACTCTAGCTCAAGTTCCTATCGTAGCGGGGGCGCGCCAGGAAGTCAATTTGAGGGAATTTGTGTGGCTGGTTCGTTCTTGGTGGGAGGGAGTTTCACGACCGCCCCGTGAACGGGGCGGCATCGACGGGCTACTGATGCCACACCCTTATGGCCATTAGTGAATTAGTGACGCTGAGCGCGGAGTGATGTAGCGGAGGCCTTCAGCCTCCATGACATGGGGTGGAAGCCTGTGGAAGCCTGAAGGCTTCCGCTACTACTGGACACTATTGTCGGGCAGATCGTCGCCCACTAGGGATAGGGTGTCAACGCGGGGGCGAGGGCGCGCTCCCCAGGCCCGTGGCGCGGGAGATCTGTCCTGGCGCGGGCTTCCTGCCCAGGTGCACTGCGACCGCGCCGCGGGTGAGCAGCCGATACCGAACGTCCACCAGGCCGGCTGTCCTCATGACCTGGGCGAGGCCGTCGGCGTCAGGAAAGGTGGCCAGGGAGCCGGCCAGGTAGTGGTAGGCAGCCGGGTCTCGGGCGATGATTCTGCCCAGGAAGGGGACGGCCAGGGAAAAGTAGGGGCGAAACAGGAGGCTAAAGAGCCCCCTGGGATGGGTGATTTCCAGGCAGACCACCCTTCCCTCTGGCCTGGCTACTCGCACCATCTCGGCAAAGGTAGCGTTCAGGTCAGCGACATTGCGCAGCAGGAAGGCGCTGACGACACAGTCGAAGCTGTCATCTGGGCAGGGCAGGTGGAGGGCATCGCCCAGCACCAGGGCGATGGGTGAGGAGTGGGGCTGCGAGCGGATCTGGTTGGCGGCGGCCTCCAGCATGCCGGGGCAGAAGTCGATGCCAACGACCTGTTGCGCTCCCTGACGGATCGCCTCCTGGGCCATCTGGCCGGTGCCCGTCGCCACGTCCAGCACCCTTGCCGCCCGAGGCCGGGCCATCATGACGGTGACTCGGCGCCAATACCGGTCCAGCCCCCCGGTCATCAAGGTGTTCATGGGCTGGTAGCGCCCGACGATGCGAGCGAACATACCGCGCACGGCGAGCGCTTTTTCCTGGTTGGGGACGGCTCTTCCCTTTCGATCCATATGGCTACTTCCTAGTTGCGTCCACCAGGGGAAGGATGAAGCGACAGGACGTTGCTCCAGTGGCCGTCATTCTGAGCGAAGCGAAGAATCTCCGTATCGCGTATAGACCCTTCGCTCCGCTCAGGGTGACACACGCTACCCTTCAAGCTAGCGCCACCCGCTCGGCAGCCGCATTTTCGGAGGAAAGCATGAATCGGCGAGACGCCACTCAGAGGCGGCGCGGGTTGACCGCCAAGGGGCGGTTTGGCATCATGGGCGGAGCAGATACGGACGTGTCGACAGTCCCGAGGGGGAGCCGGATGAGCCCGATGAGGACACTGAGGATAGGTCACAGCCCAGACGCCGATGATGCCTTTATGTTCTATGCGCTCGCCCAGAGGAAGGTCGTGGTCGATGGGTACCAGTTGGCTCACGTGGTGCAGGACATCGAGACGCTCAATCAGAGGGCTCTGCATAGCGAGTTGGAAGCTACTGCCATATCTGCCGCCGCATATCCGCAGGTGGCCGATAGGTACCGCATCACGTCTTCGGGCTCCTCCTTCGGGAGAGGCTATGGCCCCATCGTGGTGGCCAGGGAAGGCAGGGGGCCTAGGGGGTTGCAGGGCGCTCGGGTAGCGATCCCAGGCACCCTCACCACCGCCTATTTGCTCCTCCGCATCTATGCCTCCGGTTTTGAGGCGGTGAAGATGCCCTTCGATCAGATTGGGGAGGCGGTGCTGGCTGGCCAGACGGATGCGGGGCTGGTCATTCATGAGGGCCAGGTGACCTACGCCGAGCTTGGGCTAGCCAAGATTCTCGACCTGGGCGAGCTATGGCAGCGGGAGACATCGCTGCCCCTTCCGCTGGGCATAGATGTGGTGCGCCGGGATGTGGGTGAGAGGGTGGCGGAGTCGATAGCCAGGGCTCTCAGAGAGAGCATCCAATACGCCTTGCGGCATGAGGATGAGGCCCTGGCATACGCAGTCCAGTTCGGCAGGGGCATCGACATCGAGGTGTGCAGGAAGTTTGTCCGCATGTACGTTAACGAGGACACCCTCGACATAGGGCAGGAGGGCCGGCTAGCCCTGGCCGCCCTCTACGAGAAGGCGCACGCTCGCGGCCTGATCAGCGCTGTACCTCCACTGGATGTTCTTGATTGAAGTAGTCCACGACCTCGTAGAGAGTCGTCCGCTGAGCGGGAACGAATCCGGCCTCGCAGATGAGGGCGAGCACCTCGTCGACGGTCGTCCGATTGTAGAACCCCGCTGAGAGCATCACGCTCTCGTCGAAGAGCGTGCCGCCGAAATCATCGGCCCCGAAGTGCAACGCCACCTGGCCTGTCTTTTGCCCCTCGGAGAACCAGGACGCCTGGATGTGGGGGAAGTTGTCCAGGTAGACGCGGGAAAGGGCGATCAGCCTGAGGTAGCGGTTGGGGCCAGCCTCGGTCTTGACTCGCCGGCCCAGGGCGGTGTGCTCTCGCTTGTAGCTCCAGGGAATGAAGGCGGTGAAGCCGCCCGTCTCGTCCTGGAGGGCACGGATGTGCTCCAGATGCTCGATGATGTCCTCATCTTCCTCCACGTGGCCGTACATCATGGTGGCCGTCGTCCGATAGCCCAGGCGGTGGGCTTCCCGGTGAACGGCTATCCAGTCGGCGGTCTTTCCTTTGGGATAGAGTCGGCTGAGCTTCCTCTTCACCCTGTCCGAGAGCACTTCGGAGCCGCCGCCGGGCAGGGTGGTCTGGCCGGCCTCCTTCAGCCTGGCCAGCACCTCGCGGCTGGAAAGTCCGGAGACCTCGCTGATTTTGCAGACCTCGGGGGCGGAGAAGAAATGGGGATGGACCTGAGGGACGTGCTCCCTTGTAGCCCGCACCAGGTCGGTGTAGTACTCCAGCGGCAGAGCGGGGTTGAGGCCGCCCTGGAGGATGACGGTGGTCGCGCCTCTTTCGGCCACTTTCCTGATCTTCTCCACCATTTCATCGACGCTGTAGGTGTAGGCTTGGGGACTGCTGGCTGGGCGGTAGAAAGCGCAGAAGGTGCAGTGGGCGTCGCAAACGTTGGTGTAGTTGAGGCTGGTATCGATGACAAAGGTCACCACGTTCTGGGGGTTGTGGCGGAATCGCACCGGCCGTGCCAGAGATGCCAGGTCGAGGAGGTTCGCCTCCCGTAGCAGATAGAGGCCTTCGTCTGGGGTGATATGCTCCCCGGCGCGTACCTTACCACGAATGGTTTTCAGCATGACGAGTCCCCGGGTACTAGGCGATGCGCTGGAGCAGGGTGCGGAACTCTGCCAGCGTCTTCTCCTCTGGGTCTGAAAGGACGTAGTGAAAGCTGCGGAGATAGGCAACCACTTCGGGCGGGGCCAGGTTCAGGTCCGTTCGGGTCTCGGCGATGGCGTCGAGATGGGCCAGGTTGTCGTCGAGACGCCGAGCGAGCAAGGCGCGGACAGTCTCCTTGGCTTCGCCGTCCAGGTCGCGGCGGATGACCCACAGGGCAAAGACGAAGGGTAGCCCTTTCCACTGGTACCACTCCCTGCCCAGGTCGTAGAGGTAGGGATAGTCGTTGGCTGTCTTCCGGCGCCGCAGGGCGTCGTCGCCGATTGCCAGAAGGGCGTCGTGAGGGTCGTCGACCGCTGCGTAGGCCTTGGGCTGCACCTGATATCGACAGGCCAGAAGCACCTTCAGCAGCTTGGCGGAGGTGGATGTCTCCTGGGTGATGGCGATGGTCGCTCCGTCGAGCTCGGTGATGGGTCGGTGCGAGAAGAGCAGGACGCTGAAGGCCTCAGGCCCCGTGGCAATGCAGAGTCCGCCCAGGCGCTCGAACCGGTCCTCCAGGCGAAAACAGTCCACCACGGGCACGGGGCCGGCGTCTACCTCCCCTCGCTCTGCCGCCCGGCCGAGCTCCCGCGGCACGAGGGAGGACAGCTCCAGGGCATCGTCGTTCAGGCCGTGGTAGAACGGCTCGCAATTGAGATAGGGTATGCGGCCGATCCTAATTCGCGTAGACATGGATGACATTGTAGAGAGCGTCCCTTTCTACTGGCACCTTGGCGGCATCGCGGATCAAGCGGAGAATGCGCTCGCGGGCCAGGCCGGCGGGACTCTGCGCCCCGGCGGCGTGGCCTATCTTCTCCTCGCCGATGGTGCCGTCCAGGTCATCGGCGCCGAAGTTGAGGGCGATGGCTGCGGCCTCCTCGCCGATCATCACCCAATAGGCCTTGATGTGCGGGATGTTGTCCAGAATCAACCTGGCGGCAGCGATCGTCTTCAGGTCCTCGAGAGCGGAGGCCTGCCTGGCCACCAGTCTTGTGTCGCCGGGCTGGTAGGCCAGAGGAACGAAGGTGAGGAAGCCGCCCGTCTCATCCTGGAGGTCTCGGAGCAGGATCATATGCTGGACGCGCTCCTCGTAGGTTTCGATGTGGCCGTAGAGCATGGTGGCATTGGAGTAGATGCCGAGAGAGTGGGCGACCCTATGGATGTCCAGCCAGCGGCGGGCGTCGGCCTTGCCCGGGGAGAGAAGCTTGTGCACCCGCTCCGAGAACACCTCAGCGCCACCTCCGGGCATGGTGGCCAGGCCGGCCCTCTGGAGGCGGGTGAGGATCTCTTCTACTGGGAGCTTCCAGCGCCTGGAGAAGTAATCTATCTCGGCGGCGGTAAAGGCCTTGACCTGGACAGCGGGGAACCGTTCGTGGATGCCGCGCACGATCTCCTCGTAGCGCTCCAGGGGCCAGTCCGGATGGTGGCCGCCGACGATGTGAACCTCCCGAATGTCGTCATCGACGAGGGCCAGGATCTCGTCCATGGTCATCTCATAGGCCCCGGCCTCGCCCTTCCTCCTGGCAAAGTCGCAGAACCGGCAGGAGAGCGCGCAGATGTTGGTGGGGTTGATGTGGCGATTGATGACGAAGTAGGCTTGGTCCCCGGATGTTTGCCTGCGAACGTGGTCTGCCATCCTGCCCAGGCCAATGATGTCCTCGGTCTGAAAGAGCAGGAGGCCCTCCTGGAAGGAGAGGCGCTGGCCTGCCTGCACTCTCTCCCAGACCGGGATCAGGCGGTCATCGGCGAAATCTATCGGTTCGACAAGCTCACGATGCATCTGGCTATCTACTTCCAGTACTCGTCCCATCGCCTTGATACTCTCTCTCTAATCTCTGCCGTCATCTCCAGTGGGGCTGGGTAGCCCTCCTTGAAGGTAGCGTCGATGCCAAGGCGGCCTCGGTAGACGGGGCAGGCGCCGCGGAGTTCCGCGTGCTGGAAGACGACATCTCGCGCCGGGTCGAAGCGAGTAAAGATGCCCCATAGCAGGCTCACCTCGTCGTCGAGCTGGACATCTGGGCTTACAGCGGCGATGAGCTTGACCGCGCCTAGGTCCTCCGCCCTCATCAGCGCTTCGATGGTGTCCTGGACTTGCCCTGCTATCTGGACAACGAGGAGGGTTCCCTCCAGGAGACGCCAGCGCTGAATCCGGGCGTCCACCTCCGCCGGGTCGCGAATGCGCTCGGGCGAGGGTGCTGCCGGGGGGCGATCCTTGGTGGTGGCGTCCAGAATCATCTTGCTTCCCAGGTTCATCTTGAAGGCGGCGAATTCCAGGGTGTCCGCGGGCACCCCGGGCAGGAGGATGAAATCCTGCGCCGGATCGAAATTGGCGCCGATGGCTCGGACGACCGCTGCGAAGTCTCTAACGTTCACGGCCGGGTCCACGAGCACCACGCACTTGGCGAGCGACAACTGCCCCTGGCCCAGGAGGCCCAGGGCGGTCTTCACCGCCTCCTTCCCGTATCGGGTCTCTACGGCGACCACCAGCAGATTGTGGAACCCGGCCTGGAAGTAGGCCCACAGGTCGCGCAGCTCCGGGTGCAGGAGCTTGAGGAAGGGTACGAGGATCTCCTGGACGGCATCGCCCATAGCGCGGTCTTCCTGAGGAGGCCTGCCCACCACGGCGGCGGGATAGACGGGGTTGCGCCGGTGGGTGATGCGCCGCAGGTGAAAGACCGGGAAGGGCGCCGCGTCGGAGTAGTAGCCGTAGTGGTCGCCAAAGGGACCCTCTTGCTCTCTCTCCCCTGGGGGCACGACTCCCTCCAGGATGAATTCGGCGCTGGCAGGAACGTGGAGAGACAGGGTCTGGGCCTTGACCATAGGCGTCGGTCTGCCCCGCAGAAAGCCGCCGAAGGCCAGCTCCTCGAGGCCTTCTGGCAACGGCAGTATGGCCGAGAAGATGAGGGCCGGGTCTCCTCCCAGAGCCACCGCTACCTCGAGGGGTTTGTCCTGCTTCTCTGCCTCGAAGTGGTGGAAGGCGCCACCCTTCTGGATCTGCCAGTGCATGCCGGTTTGATCCTTGTCGTAGACGTGCATCCGGTAGATACCGAGGTTGGTGCGCCCACTTTCGGGGTCTTCGGTTAGGACGAGAGGGAGAGTAAGGAAGCGGCCGCCGTCCCCTGGCCAGGACTTGAGGATGGGCAGCGTACTGAGGTCCGGCGGCTCCGAAATCTGCTGACAGGGGGCTCTGCTGACTCTCTTCTTGCGCATGGCCAGGAGGCGGCGAGCGGTCTTTCGGGATGCCCAGAGGGCATGAAGGGAGGGAGGGTTGAGGCGATCGATAAAGGCCGCTAGCTCCTCGCCTACCGCGCGGGGGTGGCGGCCCAGGGCAAGCTCGATGCGCCTCATGCTCCCGAAAGTGTTGATTGCCAACGGATATGCTGAACCGCGCACCCGCTCGAATAGCAACGCAGGCCCGTCGTCCTTCACTACTCGGGTAGTGATCTCCGTGATTTCCAGCTCCGGGTCTACTTCGACCTTGATTCGCTTGAGTTCGCCAGCGCGTTCCAGGTGCTGGAGGAAGGACTGTAGGTCAGGGAAGGCCATGAACCCTCCGCCAATGGCAGCTACGGCTACTCCTCATAGGCCGGGACTGGCGCTCCCCATCGCTGGAAAAGGTCGTGCCCGATGCCCAGGCGATCCAGCACTCGGCCAACCACAAAATCGACCAGGTCCTGAATGATTTCAGGATGGTGATAGAAGCCGGGCATCGCCGGCATGATTTCGGCTCCGGCCCGAAGGCAGGAGAGCATGTTGCCCAGGTGGATGTCGCTCAGCGGTGTTTCCCTCGGGACGAGGATAAGCGGCCGCCTTTCCTTTAACATGACGTCGGCTGCCCGCTCGATGAGGTTGGTCGAGCTGCCGGTGGCGATACGGGCCAGGGTTCCCATGCTGCACGGGATGACTACCATTCCCTGGGTAGGAAAGGAGCCACTGGCGATGGGTGCCGTCAGGTTGTCCGGCGCGAAGAGTTCTAGTTGTGACTGGGAGGCATGAGGGGCCCAGGCAGCCATAAGCTGCCTTCGCTTGTGGTCGACGTCGCCCTCGAGCCGTAGGCCAAGCTCCTGAAAGATCACCTCCTCGCCGGCCCTGGAGATGAGGAGTTGAATCTGGTGATCTAAGGAGGACATAACGTTCACCAGGCGGACAGCGTAGGCCACGCCACTAGCACCGGTGACGGCGACGACGTAGGTACTCACGGCCATGTTTCCAGTCTACCAGACCACGCTATCGACAGCGATGAAGGCGAACAGGAGAATGCTCACCCAGCCGTTTACTACAAAGAAGGCCGCATTGACCCGTGAGAGGTCGTGCGGTTTGACGAGGCTGTTCTCATAGGCCAGGAGCAGTCCCGCCAGAATTACTCCCGCATAGTAGAGGGACCCCGCAGCCGCCACGGCTCCTGCTGCGAGCAGGGACACGATGGTGACGGCATGGAGTAGCTTCGCGGCCAGAAGGCCTGCACCGATGCTAAAGTCGGCAGGGAGAGAATGGAGTCCTTCTCTTCTGTCAACGTCGACATCTTGGCAGCCGTAGATGATGTCGAATCCTGCCACCCAGCAGCCGGCGGCTATCCCCAGGAGAAGGGCCACCGGGCTCAGGTCATTGGTGACGGCCATCCACACCGCCGGCGGGACCATGAAATAGACCAAGCCGAGATAGAAGTGACTCGTCCAAGTGAACCGCTTGGTGTAGGGATAGAAGGCTACGGCGGCAATCACGATGGGCCATAGGTATTGCACCCGCGGCGCGAGCTGGAAGACGGCGATCAGAAACACGATCAGCGCGAGAAGGATGAAGACGACCGTTTCGCCTCTAGAAATGAGCCCGGCAGGCAGAGCCCTGTTGGCAGTGCGAGGATTCTTGCGGTCTACCTCGACATCGACGAGCCTGTTGATCGCCATGGCGAGGGAGCGAGCGCCTACCATTGCCAAGGTGACCCACAGGAACTGGGTGAGTGAGGGGACTCCCCCCGCGGCCAAGAAGAGGCTGACATAAGCGAAGGGAAGAGCGAAGATGCTGTGCTCTACCTTGATCATCTCCAGCAGCGTTCGCGCTTTTCCTAACACTGGCCTCTCCTAGCAGGATGGGGGGTGTGGAGTTCTTGGCAGATGCGGTCGGAGATCTCAGGCGGGGGCGAGGGCAGAGATTGACTTCAGCCCCCGTGGAATCCCATCGCTCATATGGTAGGAAAGGGTGCTGCGGGGGTCAAGTAGGCCAGGGTGAGGGGTAACGGCGGCGCTTCGAGGGGAGCCATCATGGCCTCCTTCCGCCTGCCTAGTAAGCGGTTCGTCGAGCTCAGGCGAAGTTCAGCACCTTATTGGCGGATAAGAGGTCAACGAGCTGGTGATAGTCTATGAGCTTGACGTCGTTGCCGATCTTGCTAGAGAGCCCCCGCCGCTCCACATCGCACTCTACAGCGTAGACTTTCTTCCTGGCCGCCAGTAGGGGCTCAACGCTCAGGTAGACGCCGTCCTGGAGGAGGACGACCTCAGCGTCGGGGTCCTCCCGGGCCAAGCCGAGAGCGCTATCTGCGAATGGCTTGTCGATCAGGTACAGGTTCGCCATCTTGTGTCCCTCCTCGTTGGGGCTTGGCGCGCCCGTCAAAAGCCCACCGTGAAATCGGCCCGGGCGATGAGATCCCGCACCGCTGAGCGCGGGATCACCTCTACGTCGGGCGCCAGATCCTGGTGGGCGATGCCCCTCTCCTGGAGAGACTCGCGCTCCACCTTGAGCTTCCGGCCCGCCTGGGCCAGCATGTCGATGTACTTCAAGGTGTCAGACCGGTCCACTCCCCGGAGAGCAAAGTAGACACCGTCGCCCAAGTAGAGCACATCGACCTCGTGCTCATCTATGCCGCTGGTCGCTCCCACCGCCAGCCGCAGGCCCCCCGTATAGTGAATGCTCCCGAAGGGTGCGTGCTTGATGGTAAAGAGAATATGCCTCTGCGCCATCGTCCTCTTCCTCCTTTCGCGTCTCCGGCCTAGAGCGTTACCAGTTGGTCGACATCGCTCAGGATCTGAGCGAAGTCGGGTAGGCCGCCCAGGGACACGCCGTCGATATAGTCCTCGCCCTTCTGGCCACGCGCCTGGACGCAAAAGCCGCAGGCGATGGGCTTAGCGCCGCG
>CAYGYF010000007.1:0-23747 GCA_964354065.1 uncultured Dehalococcoidia bacterium
TCCTGCTCGATGATCGGCCCCTGGTCCAGCTCCGGGGTCGCGTAGTGGGCCGTAGCGCCGATGATCTTCACCCCTCGCTCGTACGCCTGGTGGTAGGGCCGGGCGCCGGCGAAGGCCGGCAGGAAGGAGTGGTGGATGTTGATGATCCGGTTCGGATAGCGCCCCATCAACTCCTCGCCCACGATCTGCATGTAGCGGGCCAGCACCACCAGGTCGATCCGCTGCTCCTCCAGCTCCTCCAGGATGCGCTCCTCCTGGGCCGCCTTCGTCTCCGGCGTGATGGGAAAGCTGTGGTACTCCAGGCCGAAGCTCTCGGCGATGGGCTGAAGGTCGGGGTGGTTGCTGATGACCAGGGGGATCTCCGCCCGCCACTCTCCCATGCGCCAGCGGACCAGCAGGTCGTACAGGCAGTGCTCCAACTTCGAGACGAAGATGGCGATGCGCGGCACGTAGTCCGAGAAGTGGAGGCTCCAGGTCATCCCGAACCGCTGAGCGATGGGCCGGAACGCCTCGGCGATCCCGTCGCGAGGGATAGCGAAGTCGGCCAGCTCCCACTCCACCCGTTGCAGGAAGATCCCCTCTTCCTGATCCGTGTGCTGGTCGGCGTGGATGATGCTGCCGTTGTTGCCGAAGATGAAATCGGCGACCGCCGCCACCAGGCCCTTCTGGTCCTGGCAGGACAGGAGCAGAACCGCCGTAACTTCCTCGTCACTCATGTTCCGTCCGCCTATCATGACGGCGAGAAGCGGGAGTCTGTTACTTCCCCCCGTCTCCCAGGAGGCGATGAGATTATACCAGTCCTGCGCAATGAACGAACCTCAGCCTTTTTCTCGCTCCGCCCTTTCTGGTAAACTAGCCTCACCATGAGCGCACCTGTTGAACTCTACGACACCACCCTCCGCGATGGCACCCAGATGGAGGGCATCTCCCTGTCCGCCGAGGACAAGCTGAAGATCGCCCGCAAGCTGGACGAACTGGGCGTCCACTACATCGAGGGCGGCTGGCCCGGCTCCAACCCCAAGGACGCCGAGTTCTTCGTGCGGGCCCAGTCGCTCAACCTGCGCCGCGCCCGACTCGCCGCCTTCGGCGCCACCCGCCGCGCCGGCGGCCACGCCGAGGGCGACCCCAACATCCGCGCCCTCATCGACGCCCGCACGCCGGTGGTTACCCTCGTCGGCAAGGCCAGCGACATGCAGGTGCGCGAGGTCCTCAAGACCAGCCTGGAAGAGAACCTGGAGATGCTCTCGGAGTCCATTCGCTACCTCAAGTCCCACGGCCTCACCGTCTACTGGGACGCCGAGCACTTCTTCGATGGCTTCTACTCCGACCCCCGCTACACCATTCAGTGCCTCCGCTCGGCGGCCGACGCCGGCGTCGACTGCATCATCATGTGCGACACCAACGGCGGCACGATCACCTCCCGCCTGGCCGAGCCCATCAAGGCCGCCCAGGAAACGGTCAGCGTCCCCCTGGGCATCCACGCTCACAACGCTACCGGCCTAGCCGTGGCCAACAGCCTGGCCGCAGTCGACCTGGGGGTGAGCCAGGTGCAGGGCTGCATCAACGGCTACGGCGACGGCTGCGGCAACGCCGACATGATCGCCATCATCGCCAACCTCAAGATCAAGATGGGCATCGACTGCATTAGCGACGAGCAGCTAGCCAGGCTCACCGAGGTCTCCCGCTACGTGAGCGAGATCGCTAATCTCCTACCCAGCCCCCGCCAGCCCTACGTGGGCACGGCCGCCTTCGCCCACAAGGCCGGCCTGCACGTGGACGCCATCCTCAAGCATGAACAATCATACCAGCACATCGACCCGGCCATCGTCGGCAACGACCGCCGCATCCTGGTGTCCGAGCTGGCAGGCCGCCGCAACATCCAGGCCAAGATGAAGGAGCAGGGCATCGACATCCCCCTGAGCGCCCAAGACCTGCGCCGCCTGGTGGACACGGTCAAGCTGATGGAGAGCCGCGGCTACCAGTACGAGGGGGCGGAGGCCTCCTTCGAGCTGATGGTGCGCCGCAGCCAGCCCGGCTACCAGCCCCCCTTCGAGCTGGACGACTTCATGGTGGTGGAGCGGCGCCACCCCCACCGTGGCGAAGAGGACGAGCGGGAGATGCTGGCGGAGGCGATGGTGAAGGTGCGGGTCGGCGACGAGGTGATCCACACCGCCGCCGAGGGCAACGGGCCAGTGAATGCCCTGGACATCGCCGTCCGCAAGGCCCTGGTGCAGTTCTACCCCACCCTGGAGGCGATAAAGCTGGTCGACTACAAGGTGCGCATCATCGACACCGCCGGCGGCACCGGCGCCTACGTGCGGGTGCTCATCGAGTCCACCGACGGCGAGCACAACTGGACGACGGTGGGCAGCTCCACTGACATCATCGAGGCCTCCTGGCTGGCCCTGGCCGACAGCCTCGAGTGGTGGCTGGTGAGGCGAGAGGCCTCCGCCTGAGGCTGTCCTGAGCCAGGCCGGAGGACGGAGGCAAGCCGCCAGAAAAGGCTGGGGGTCGGCCCGCCAGTGGCGGGCCGACCCCCCGGGAGGAGCCTTCAAAAACCTGCCTGCCGGCAGGCGGGACTCTCAGTACTCCATTTCCTAATAACGCTGGCAGGGCGAAAGGGATTCGGGGTGAGGGCCTCCGGGGAAAATTTCGCCTACTTGCCAATAATGGCCGTCTTGTGGGTTGCCAGGGCGGTGGTGCTTTGCTATACTCCTGAGGATTACGTTCGGTTGGGAGGGCTCTCGTGGTAGTGGTGAACAGTTTGCCCAAATGTCAGAAGTGCCAGACCGGTGACCTGGTTCCCTTATCCGATTTCGGGAGCCAGGGGGCGGCCATCCATTTCAAGGCCTGGGCCTGTACGAACCCCACCTGCGGGTTCAACATCAAGATCCGGAATGGCGACCTGTATATCGACGAGCCCATCAGCGACGGGGCTCTTCATACCCCCCGCGTGCGCTAGCCCCCGGTATCGACTCCCCTGCCAGCCCTGGGTCGAAAGTCGGCCGACCTGTCGGCCCCGCTAGGCAGGCCCGCTGGCACCCGCCAATAGACGCGGGAAGGCCTGGAACGGCCTTGCTTTCCCCTTTTCCCCGCTAACGGCCGATGCCCAGGTACTTCATGCCACAGGCCTCCACCGCCTGCCGGGAAAGGACGTTGCGTCCGTCCAGCACTGCCCGGCAGCCCTGGAAGACGCTCAGGTCCAGGCCGCGGTACTCATCGTGGAAGGCCTGAACGACGACAGCGTCCACGGCAGGCGGAGGCACCAGAGAAGCGGGCCTAAGCCCTAGCTCCTCTATCTCCTGAGGCGAGAAGAGAGGATCGTGCACGAGGACGGCAGCCCCGGCCTCGCTCAGGACGCGGCTCAAGAGGAGGGCCGAAGAGTAGATTGCCTCCTTCACGTTGGCTCGATAGGCCAGGCCGAGGATGAGCACCCTGCAGCCGCTCAGCCCCCCCAGGGCGGCGGCCAGTCGCTCCTGGGCGTACTGAGCCATGCCGTCGTTGATCTGGCGGGCCAGGGAGGTGAGGGGGGCCGGCCCCAGGCCATCGATGAGGAAATAGGGATTCACCGGCATACAGTGGCCGCCGACGCCCACCCCCGGCTGGTGGATGTGGCTGAAGGGCTGACTGTTGGCGGCGGCGATGGCCTCCCCCACATCCACGCCGGCCTGAGCGGCCGCGCGGGCCAGCTCGTTGGCCAGGGCGATGTTGGCGTCCCGGTAGACTGACTCGGCCAGCTTCACGAACTCCGCCGTCTCGGCGTCGCGGACGGTGATTATCGCGGCGCCCAGCGCCTGGCTGTAGAACCGAGCGGCCGCCTGAGTGCTCTCCTCGTCGATGCCGCCGACCACCTTGGGGTAAGTGCGCAGGTCAGCGAAGATGCGGCCGGAGTAGACCCGCTCGGGGCTGTAAGCGAGACAGAAGTCGCGGCCCATGGTCAGGCCCGAAGCCTCCAGGCCCGTGCCGACGCGGCCGCGAGTGGTGCCGACAGGCATAGTGGACTCCACCAGCACCAGCGTATCCTTCTGGAGACCCCTGGCTATCGCCTCGGTCGCCGCGTCCAGGACCGACAGGTCGGGCACGTTGGCGGCGGTGAGGAACACCGGCACGATGATCACCACCGTGCGGGAGCCAGCAACGGCGGCAGCCGTATCGGTGGTGGCCCTCAGCAGCCCCTGGCCTCCCGCTGCCGCCAGCCGCTCGTCCAACTCCTCCTCGCCGGCGATAGGCGACTGGCCTCGGTTCACCGCCTCCACGACCTCGGCGCTGACATCGCAGCCCACCACCCGAAGGCCGCGGGAGGCGTACTGCACGGCCAGGGGCAGGCCGATCTTGCCCAGGCCCACCACGCAGACCTGACCCGATGGGTCGGGGCCTGTCACGCCTGCCCCTCCTGGGACGCCGACGCCAGGGGGCTCAGCACATCCAGGGCCACGCCCTGCCTGGCCGACTCCACCAACCTCTCCGCTATGTGCAAGGCAACGATGGCGTCGGCGCCGCTGACCGGCGTCTCAGTATCCGCGCGGACGGCGGCCAGAAAAGCCTCCAGCTCCACCTGCAACGGCTCCTCCTTCTCGATGGGGATGCTCTGGGGCGCTGCGCCGGAGGCCGTGGGGTCGGGCGAGAGCGCTGGCGGCCGGCCGACCCTTCGCTTCGCTCGAGGGCAAGACTGGTAGAAGGCCAGCTCCTGGCGGATGTAGTCGAGGCGGAACAGGCCCCTCTCCCCCAGCACCAGCAGCTCCCGCACCTTCAGCGGCGAAAGCCAGTTGACGTCCAGAAAGCCGACGACGTCGTCTTCAAACTGCAAGAGGCCCAGGAGAGCGTCCTCCCGATCGGTCTTGATCCCCGCTTGTACCTGAGCATAGACGCTCCTCACCTGCGAACGCAACAGGAAGCGCATGACGTCGATATCGTGGGTGGCCAGGTCGTACACGACGCCCACGTCGCGGACGCGCTGGGCGAAGGGGCCGATGCGACGGGCCTGCACCTGGTACACCCGCCCCAGAGCGCCCTCATCCAGACGCTGGCCCAGGGCTGTCACGGCCGGATTGAAGCGCTCGATGTGCCCCACCATCACCTTCACCCCCGCCTCGCCGGCCGCTTCCAGGATGGCCAGCCCCTCCTCGACCGAGGGGGCGATGGGCTTCTCGACCAGGATGTGGACACCGGCCTGGGCAGCGGCCAGCGCCACCTGCCGGTGCAGGCCCGTGGGGGCCACTATCGACACGGCATCTAGCCGCTCCCGCTCCAGCATCCGGCGGTAGTCCTGGTAGGTGGCGACAGAGTACGCCTCCGCCGCCCGCTGCAAAGCTCCGGCGTCCACATCGGCGACGGCCGCCATCTGCACGTCGGCCATCTCGCTGTAGACGCGCAGGTGGTTGCGGCCCATGGAACCCAGGCCGACGACGCCTACCTTCAGAGGACGATTCATTTTCTCAGTGTCCATCAGGCCTCGGCATGACATTCGATGCCGCCCCGACGAACCGGGGCGGTCTGGCAGCCTACTCAACGAAGCTGTTGACCGCCTCGACGATGCGGTCGAGCTCCTGCGGGGAGAGGGCTGGGTGCACCGGCAACGACAGCACCTCCCGACTCAGCCGTTGCACCACCGGCAGGTCGTCCTCAAACCCCAGCTTGCGATAGAACGGCTGCTGGTGGATGGGCAGGGGATAGTAGACGTTCGCCCCGACGCCCTGGCGGCGCAGATGCGCCAGCAAGGCGTCCCTCCGACCGTCGGGGACCCGCACGGTGTACAGGTGGTAGACGTGGCGGCAGCCCTCCCTCTCCTGAGGCGTGATGACGCCCCGCAGGCGGGACGAGAGGTAGGCGGCGTTGGCCCGCCGCCTTTCGCTGAAGGCCTCCAGCTTGGCGAGCTGAGCCAACCCCAGGGCTGCCGCTATGTCGGTCATCCGCCAGTTGTAGCCCAGCGCCTCGTGCTGGTAAGGGCCAGTCGTGCCGTGGTCGCGCAGGCGGCGAGCGGCCTCGGCTATCCGCCCCTCGGCGGCGGTGATCATCCCACCCTCGCCGGTGGTCATGTTCTTGGTGGCGTAGAAAGAGAAGCAGCCGCTGCCGAAGCTGCCTGCCCTGCGTCCGTTGACCGAGGCGCCGTGGGACTGACAGGCATCCTCGATGACCGCCAGGTTGTAGCGACCGGCCAGCCGCAGGATCTCTTCCATGCGGCATGGCTGGCCGTACAGGTGCACGGGAATGATGGCCCTGGTGCGGGGCGTGATCCTGTCCTCGATGAGACCAACGTCGATGTTGCAGTCCTCGGGGTTGACATCTACGAAGACAGGCCTGGCGCCGGCAAACAGGATGGCGTTGGCGGTGGCGATGAAGGAGAAGGGGCTGGTGATCACCTCGTCGCCGGGGCCGACGCCGTGGGCCAGGAGGGCGATGATCAGGGCGGCCGTGCCTGAAGAGACGGCCACCGCCTCCGACGCGCCGCACATGCGGGCGAAGGCCTCCTCGAACTCCGCCACGCGCGGGCCCTGGGCGAGCTGGCCGCTCTCCAGAACAGCCAGGACGGCCCCCTTTTCCTCGTCCCCTAACAGGGGCCTGGCGATGGGGATCATCTCTGGCTCGCCTTCGCTCCCAGGGGTGCGAAGTCGTAGGTGGCCTTACAGGCCGGGCAACCCCAGCAACCGCGGCCCTCGTCCTGCTCCAGCGGGTGCCCGCAGCGACAGGCGTATCCGGCCAGGCGAGCGGGGTTGCCGACCACCAGCGCGTGATCGGGCACGTCGCGGGTCACCACAGCCGCCGCGCCCACCATGGCCCAGCGCCCGACGACCACGCCCGGCAGAACCAGCGCCCCGGCGCCGATGGAGGCCCCATACTTCACCAGGGTCTTTCCCCCCTGCCAGTCGGCCTCCGTCTTCAGGCGGCCATCGGGGGTGATGGCCCGCGGGTGCTTGTCGTTGGCCAGGCAGGCACCGGGCCCGACGAAGACGCCGTCCTCGAGGGTGACGCCTCGATAGACGAAGGCCCCGTTCTCGATCTTGACGTTGTCGCCGACGTGCACGTCGCAGTCGATGTAGGCTCCCTTACCCATGATGCAGTTCGCCCCCAGGACGGCGTTCTCCCGGATCTGGGCCTGGTGCCAGACACGAGTCCCGGGCCCCAGGCGAGCGCTAGGGTCGACCTCGGCGGTGGGGTGGATCATGGCAGGCCCTCGTGGCCGCCGGCCCCAGGGCAGCCGAGGCGGGCCAGAGCGTGGATGCGGGCTGCCAGGTCGGGCACGCCCTCACGCAGGCCGGCGTCCAGGGCACGAATGTCGGCCAGCAGCTCCTCCCCCGAACATCTCTGGGCCCACTCACTGTCCATGAGCAGCACCTTGGGGTGGGCTGTTCCCACCAGCCGCTCGCCCTCGCCCACCAGGTCCTCCCGCAGCTTCTCGCCGGGGCGCAGACCGGTGTAGACGATGCCCACGTCCTCCACAGTGCGGCCCTTAGAGCGGATCATCTTCGCCGCCAGGTCGACGATTCGTATTTCATCGCCCATGTCCAGCATGAAGATCTGTCCCTGCTGGGCGAAGGCCGCTGCCTGGATGATCAGGCTCACCGCCTCCGGCACCGTGAGGAAGTAGCGGCTGACCTCGGGGTGAGTCACCGATATCGGCCCGCCCCGGTCGATCTGTCGCCAGAAGATGGGCACCACGCTGCCACGGCTGCCGATGACATTGCCGAAGCGCACGGCGCAGAAGATGGTGTCGCTGTCCCGGCTCAAGGCGGCGACGAGCAGCTCGCCGATACGTTTGGTGGCCCCCATGATGCTGGAGGGATTTGCCGCCTTGTCGGTAGAGATGAACACGCACTTCTCGATGCCAGCGCTGGCCGCCGCCTGGCAGACGTTCAGGGTGCCCATCACGTTCACCCGGAAGGCCTCGTCGGGGCTCTCCTCCATGAGAGGCACGTGCTTGTAGGCGGCGGCGTGGAACACCACCTGCGGTCGGCACGCCTCGAACAGACGGAAGACCTTCGGCCGGTCAGTCACGTCGGCTATGCAAACCTTGAGCTCGCATTCGCCGCTGCTGGGCAGAAGCTCCAGGTGCAGGTCGTGCAGACCCGACTCGTTGTTGTCCAGCAGATAGAGGGAGGCCGGGCCGAAGGAGAGGACCTGGCGGGCCAGCTCCGAGCCTATCGAGCCAGCGGCGCCGGAGATGAGCACCGCCTTGTCCTTCACGCTCTGGGAGCACTGGCCGTAGTCCAGGTCGATGGGCTGGCGGCTGAGGAGATCGTCCATCGTGATCTCCCGTAGCTCGCCCGGCTGGGCCTTGCCGCTGAGGATGTCTCCCAGGCGAGGGACTATGCGCACTGGGACGTCCGCCGCCTGGCAGATGGCCAGGAGGCCGTCCAGCTCGGCGCCAGCCAGGGTGGGCACCGCCAGGGCCACGATGTCCACGCCGTATCTCCTCACCAGGGCCGGGATGTCCTGGGCTGTGCCCTGCACGGGCACGCCGTGGATGCGCACGCCGGCCTTGCGGGGGTCGGCGTCCACGAAGCAGACGGGCCGGTATTGCCAGCGGCGGTTCTGGAGGAACTCCCGCGCCAGGAGCTGACCGGTGTTGCCTGCTCCCACGATGAGCACTCGCCTGGCATCCGAATCTCCCGCCAACAAGGCGAGCAGATTGCCGGCGCTGAGGCGCGGCCCGACGCGGAGAAGCCCCATCGCCAGGAAGATCAGAGCGCCACTGATGAGGTTGACGCTGACAGGGATAGGCCGATGATGGAAGCTAAAGTTAACGCCGAAGGTGACGGCGGTGGCCAGCCCCACAGCCACGGCCAGCACGCTAACATCGCGCAGGCCACCGTACTGCCAGGCGGCCTGATAGACGCCGAACAGGGAGTTGGCCAGGAGGTAGCCCAGGGCGATGGCCGGGCCAAGATACAAATACCAGCGCCAGGACTCCTGAGGGATCTGCCCATCGAAGCGAAGGAGGAGGGCGATGGCATAGCAGGCCATGACGATGACAGCGTCCAGGGCCAGCTTCCAGAAGAGAACCCAGAGGCCAGGGCTAACGCGCCACATGCGGCCGCTCCGTGCATCGCGCCCCCAGGCGGCAAGGTGGTTCATCGGGCTCCCTCCCCCCTCAGGACCGCCACCGCCGTGCGGGCCAAGATGGCCAGGTCTCGCCGGAAGGGATGATGTTCAACGTAGTCCAGATCGTAGATTATGGCCTCATGGTAGGTCAAATCGGCCCGCCCGTTGGCGATGGCCAGGCCGGCCATGCCCGGCTTGACCCGGTGGCGACTATGATACTCGGGCGGGTACTGAGCCACGATCTCCGGCAGCTCCGGGCGCGGCCCCACCAGAGCCATGTCGCCGCGGACGACGTTCAGCAGTTGGGGCAGCTCGTCGAGGGTCGTACGGCGAAGGATGCGCCCCACGCCGGTCACCCGGGGGTCCAACCGCGGCGGATTGAAGACGAAGCTGCGGAAGTCGTCAATGCGCTCGCTGTAGGGGCTCTCCTGAGCGGCGGCCGCCATGGTGCGGAACTTGTAGCAGGTGAAGGGCCGTCCCTTGTAGCCAATGCGCCTCTGACCGAAGACCGCCGGCCCCGGCGAGTCCAGCTTGATGAGGAGAACCGCCAGAGCCCAGAGGGGCCAGAGGACGGTCAGGGCCAGGATCGCCACCACCAGGTCGAACAGCCTTCGGCTCATGGCGGATCAGCGGCGGTGAGCCCGCACGATCTCGATCGCTGTCTCAGCCACCCGCGTCACCTGCTCCCCCATCATCTGAGGATAGAGGGGCAGGGAGACGACCCCCTGGTAAGCGGCTTCGGTCTGGGGAAAGTCGCCGGGGCCGTAGCCCAGGTTCTGCCGATACCAGGGGTGGAAGTGAATGGGGATGAAGTGCACAGAAGTGCCGATACCGCGCTCCCGCAGAAGCTCGATGAAACGGGCGCGATCGATGGTCAGCCTCTCGACCTCCAGGCGAATGACGTACAGGTGCCAGGCGTGGCGCACGTCCGCCCTCACCCTGGGCGTAGCGATCTCCCTCACATCCTGGAAGCAGCGGTCGTAGAGGGAGGCCCACCTCTGGCGGGCGGCGATGGACCCCTCCAGCTTGGCGAGCTGGTGGATGCCGATGGCGGCCTGGATATCGCTCATGTTGTACTTGAAGCCGGGGGCCAGCACCTGATAGTACCAGGAGCCCTTGTCGCTGTAGCGGCCCCAGGCGTCGTGGCTCAGGCCGTGCAGGCTGAGCAGGCGAAGGCGCTCGGCCAGAGCGTCGTCGCCGGTGGTCACCATACCGCCCTCGCCGGTGGTCAGGTTCTTGGTGGCGTAGAAGCTGAAGGCGGTGACATCGCCCAGGCTGCCCACCCGCTGGCCTTTGTATTCCGCCCCGACGGCGTGGGCAGCGTCCTCGATGACCAGCAGGCCGTGGCGGCGGGCGATGTCCAGGAGCTCGTCCTGGCGGCAGGGCTGTCCGGCGTAGTGAACGGGGATGATGGCCCTGGTGCGGGGCGTGATCCGCCGCTCCACCTCCTGAGGGTCGATGTTGTAGTCGTCCAGGCAGATGTCGGCCAGGACGGGCCGGGCCCGCTGATGGAGCACGACGTTGACGGTGGAGCAAAAGGTGAAGGGGGTGGTGATGACCTCATCCCCCTCACCGATGCCCGCCGCCGCCAGGGCCAGGTGCAGGCCGGCCGTGCAGGAGTTGACCGCGATGGCCCGGCGGGCGCCCACGTAGGCGGCGAACTCGGCCTCGAAGCGCTCCACCTTCGGTCCGCTGGTGAGCCAGCCCGAGCGCAGGGTGTCCGTCACCTCCTCTATCTCTTGCTCGTCCAGGTAGGGGCGATAGAAGGGGATGAAGGTCTTCTTGGCCTCCACCACTAGCGCCTCCCCCGTCCCTTCGCTCCGCTCAAGGACATGCTCAACAATAGCCGTGCCAGCCCCCCCAGAAAGCCCAGGCCGTAGGCGAAGTGTATGCAGGCAAACACCACCGGCAGCACCGGCAGGTATCGCCAGCCGCGGCGGGAGGCGACGGCGAAGGAGACGAGAAACGAAGCGAAGGCGTAGCTCCCGGCGACCAGGCCGAACAGCCAGCCAGCCCGCCGGTGCAGGATGGCCAACGCCCCGCTGACAGCCAGCGTCGCCACGAAGGCGCCGGGGACGAGCGCTCGCAGGCGCAGGCGGTGGGGATAGCGGCGGGCTACCTTCACCTTGGCTGAGCCATAGGACAGGTACTGGCGGAAGAGGGCTGCCAGGCTGGAGCGGGGATAATAGACAGACTTGATCTCAGGGGTCAGGAGGATCTTGCCGCCGGCCTCGGCCAGGCGGTAGTGAAACTCCGTGTCCTCATCCCCCACCAGGTCCTCGGCGAACAGGCCGATGCGCTGGAAGACCTCCCGGCGATAGGCTCCGAAGGCCACCGTCTCCACCCACTGCCGCCGCCGGCTGTAGCGAAAAAGGGCATCGCCGACGCCAAAGGGCGAGGACATAGCCAGGGCGATGGCCCCGCCCACGAGGCCGTCGCCGACGCTGGTGATAGGCCCGCCCACGCAGTCGGCATCGCTGTCCAGAAGAGCCCGCACGTTCTCGCCCAGGAAGCTTGGTTCCACCTCGCTGTGGGCCCCCAAGACGATGATAACGTCGCCCCCCGCTTCCTGGATTCCGATGTTCAGGCCCCTGGGGGTGGTGCCTGTGGGGTTGGAAAGCAGCCGCAGGCCGGGCAGCGCCCCCTGGCCGAAGCCGTCCACCACCTGGCGGGAGCCGTCGCTGGACTCGCCGTCCACCACGATGACCTCCAGCCGCTGGCGGGGATAATCCTGGCCAGCCAGGGACTCCAGGCAGCGGCCGATGTAGCGCTCCTCGTTGCGCATGGGGATGACCACAGAGACGAGAGGAAGCGATTCGCTCTCCACGGCGGCGGGGCGCTCTAGCTGCTGCTCAAGAAGCTCTGATAGTCCTGCTCCACCATCCGAGCGATCTTCAGATAGTGGTGATGCTGGAGGACCCATTCTCTCCCCTTTTCCCCCGCCTGGCGCCGCAGCGAGGGATTCTCCAGGAGCGTCGCCAAGTGCCCCACCGCCCCCTCGACATCCTGGGCGGAGAACACCGGCGGCGGCTCGTCGTAAACCTCCGGATAGCAGAAATAGGAAACGACCGGCTTGCCGCAGGCCATGCTCTCCAACTCGGACATGCCCAGGGAGCCCACCACGAACTGCCCTACGACTATATCATAACGGCCTATCAGATCGGGCATCTCAGCGTAGGGCACGAAAGGAATAAAGCTCACATCGCGGTTGTCGCGGAATCTCTGCCGCTCGGGGCCCCAGGCGAAAGCGTGGATGGACGCCGACGGATACCTCCGCTTGACCTCGCGCATGATCCCGAAGGCGGTGTCGACGCCCTTGATGTCCCACAGGCGGCTGATCAGAAGCAGCCGGGGATCGCCGGGCTGGTCGTTCGGCCCAGGCTGGAAGCGGTCGGTATTGATGGGGTTGGGCAGGAAGACGGCGTCCGGCCTGGCCTGGGCGGCGTCGAACGCCAGGTCGGGGGTGCTGTAGTACACCCGATAGGCCCTCGCCAGCGCCCGCCGGGTGAGCCAGCGCAGCATGGGGTGGTAGAGGTTGCGCCGCAGGTCGTGGCCGTGACAGTGGAGGAAGTAGGGATACCGCCCCAGGATGCCCAGCCAGCCCATGTAGGCCATGTGGATGTGCACGATGTCGAAGCGGTGGCGCCTTATGTAGCGATTGGCCGCCATCCCCTCCAGGATGCGGTCGGGGAGGAAGAGAGCCTTGATGGGCAGAGGATACCAGCCGCCAGCGATGCGCAGTCGGCGCAGCTCCGCCTGGTGGCCCAGGCGGTTCAGCCCCTCCACCAGGGTGGCGGCCACGTTGGCCACCTCCCGCACGTGGATCACCCTCATGGCATCGTTGCCCCCGCGAGCAGGCGCTCGGTGGCCCGCAGGCGCTCCAGGGCGACGCCCAGGCCGAAGACCAGCCAGAGGTAGGGGTCCTCCAGGAAGCGACCCTCGGCCTGGCTGCTGATGAGGATGGCCAGGAAGGCTCCGGCCAGGCCCACCACCACCGCCTTGTCCTCCCAGCTCGCCTGCCAGTACAGGCGGACGCAGAGGGCGCCCCAGCGGTAGAACAGGAAGGCGATGGCCGCCAGCCCCAGCAAGCCCAGCTCGGCGATGGTGGTCACCAGCGCCGTGTGGGAAAGGGTTGTGTTGCGGCCCAACCAGATAAACGATCGATAGGGCCCCAGGATGGACTCCTGGAAGCCGCCAACGCCCACGCCGAACAGGGGATTGTCCAGGAACATCTGCCAGCCCGCCTGAATGAGATAGTAGCGAGCGCCGATAACCCAGATCCCCTGGCGAAAGGTCTCCAGGCGGTTGAGGAAGGCGCCCCCACCGACCGTCGCCAGACCGGCCATCCCCACGGCGGCCAGGGCCAGGCCCACCAAGATCGCCCCCTTGTAGCGCCGGTCGAGGGGCAGGAACAGGGTCAGGAAGGGCAGGAGGAGGACGGTGGTCAGCCAGCCACTGCGGGAGGAGGTGAACAGCAGGGCCAGGCCGCACAGGCCCAGGGTGGGGACAACCAGAAAGTAGCGCATCCGGCGTGTCCAGACGAAGAAGAGAGGGATGCTAACGGCGATGACGATGTTCAGGAAGCGGGCGAAGTGATGGGGGTCGGCGAAGGTGGCATTGCGGTAGGGCGCGCCCCCCCGGCCCAGGCCCTCGTTCCAGAAGTAGACGTCGGCCGCCTGCTGGAAGACAGCGGCCAGGGCCAGAGCCAGGCCGGAGACGACCAGGGCCAGCAGACACCAGCGCAGCGTCTGGCGATCCTGAACGAACAGGGGGATGAGGAGGAAGAAGCCGACGTTGAACGCCAGGTGCAGCGTCTCCCGGCCGCCGGCGGGCAGGTCGGGGGTGTTGGGCAGAGACAGGACGTAGAGGGCGAAGATGAGCGCCAGGGGTAGGAACAACGTGCTCCGGGGCAGGAGGGCAAGCCAGTTCGGCGGCGCCCTCACCACCCACAAGAGAGCGGCGAAAAGGATTGCCAGCCGCCCGAAGTCCACGATGGAAACCCGCAGGTCGGGCGAGGTGGCGCTCTCGCTGGCGTAGAGGAAAGGGAAGAGCTCCTTGGTTATCTCCAGGGGTAGGGCCAGGACGACCATCGGCACCACCAGGCGGCGGTCGAAGAGCGCAGCGGCCAGGGCCGCCAGCCCGAAGGCCAGGCTGGAGAGAGCCAGCGGCTGGTTGTGAAGGATGGCAACCAGCCCCAAAGCCAGCAGCATGATGCCCAGGCGGGGCAACGTGCCCCCGACCAGTCGGGGCGCCCCCGGCAGCCGGCTAATCTCCTCGCTGATCATGGCCTATAGAGTCTGCCTGCCGGTAGGCAGGGGAATCGAGCGCCGCCACCAGCTCTCGCGTCACCCTGTCCCAGTCGTACTTCCCCGCCTCCTCCTGAGCGCGGCGGCCCAGCTCCTGGCGCAGACTGTCCTCCTGCATCAGACGAAGGAGGCCCTGGGCCAGGGCGCGGACATCGTGGTACGGCACCAGCAGGCCGGAGACCTCGCTCTCCACGAGCTGACGGTAGACGGGCGTGTCCCAGGCCACCAGCGCCTTGCCCGCCGCCATCGATTCCAGGGCGGCCATGGACATGCCACCCCCCTCTGACACCTGCACGCTGATGTCGGCCCAGCGCAGGAAAGCGGGGATATCCCGCTGCTCGCCGGCAAAGCGTACGTGCTCGCCCACCCCCAGCCGCTCGGCCTGCCGCCGAAAGGGCTCCTGGGAGCCATCGCCGACCAGCACCAGGCGGAAGTTGTCGGCCCCCATCTGGCGCAGGAGGCCGGCGGCCTGGATGAGGTAGTGCACCCCCTTGATCCGCATCAGAGTGGCGACCATCATAATAATCAGACAGCCGCCATCCTTCAAATCGCCCAGCCACGCCGCCTCCTTCGCCTCCGTCCGCGTCAGGCGGAACCGCTCCACGTCCACGCCGTTGGGCACCACCAGCGATGGCACTCCCCTGGCCGCCAGGTACTCCTGGGTGTCGAAGCCGTTGGCCAGAACGATGTCCGACCGCAGCAGGGTCGATCTTTCCAACCGATAGAGGAGCCAGCTCAGCCAGGGCCAGTTCTGGGAAAGCTCCCAGGCTGGCCGCCCTCGCACAGCGCAGGCCACCTTCAGCCGGGGGCGCTCTCGCTTCAGAAGCAGGGCCGGCGCCACATCGATGATCGGGTTCATCGCCAGAATCGTCTCGTCGTCCCGTCTCAGGCGGGTCCGCAGCAGGCGCTGGCCGAAGAAGGCGAACGCCTGGGTGTCGGCCAGATAGGCTAGGCCGAGGGTCGCCTTGTTGAGCAGACTGAACCAGCGATGGCGCCGCCGCAGCGAGGGCACTCGCACCAGGCGCAGGCCCTTCAAGCCCGACAGGTCATAGAAGGCAGGGCGGTCGGAGGCACAGGTGTACAGGGTGACAGAGTAGCCCCAGCAGTCGAGGCGCTGGAGGACGTGAAAGAGCCAGTTCTCCCTGCCGCCCGAGTACTGCGGGAAGGGCGAGTTGATGACTATCGATAGGCGATCGGTCACGCCTCCCATCCATCCCCCGGCCCCGCTAGAGCCTAGTTGCAGGAATCCGCGGTTCCACGAAGTACACCAGAGACCCTTCGCTGCGCTCAGGGTGACAGTATAACCCGGCGTCGTCCTGAGCGAAGCCCACCGTCATTCTGAGCGAAGCGAAGAATCTCACTTCGTACGCGAATTGCCACAGCTAACCCTTAGGAGGCCGCCTCCCTCTGGGGTAGCCGCCCCCGAGGCAGAATAGCGTACATGGCGGCCATCAGGCCAAACAGTAGCCACAGGTAGGGGTCTTCGTAGAAGCGCCCCTCCCCCTGGCTGGTCAAGAAGATGACGGCCGTGGCGACCAGCAGGCCCAGGGCCATCGCCTTGCCCTCGCGGTCGGCCCGGCGATAGACCAGCCAGCCCATCACTCCCCAGCGATAGGCCAGGAAGGCTGTGGCCAGCAGGCCCACCAGCCCCAGCTCGGCCAGGATGGTGATGACCGAAGTATGGGAGTACGTCTCCTCATAGCCGGGCCAGATGAAATCGCTATAGGGCCCCCGCAGCGACTTTTGGAACCCGCCCACGCCGACGCCCACCAGCGGGTGGTCCAGGAACATCTGCCAGCCCCCCTGGATCAGATACTCCCTCTCCTCCAGAGCGCCCCGGCCCAGGCTGAGCGTCTCCAGGCGGTCGGCCAGGGGGCCGCCGATAGCCAGTGAGGACAGCACCACCGCCAGGACAGCAGCCGACCCCGCCGCCAGCAGAACGCCCTTGCGGCGAACCGACAGCGGCAGCAGCACCACCAGCAGGACGAGAACGATGGGAAGGGTCAGCCAGGCGCTGCGGGACGAGGTGAACAGGAGGGCTGTCAGGCCCACGCCCAGCGTCGCCAGCAGGAAGAGGCGCTCCCTGACCCCGGCGAAGAAGAAGCGAGCCGCCGCCAGCACCAGAACCACGTCTAGGAAGCGGGCGAACTGATTGGGGTCCAGGAAGGTGGCGTTGACCCGGGGCACCGACGCCAGCTCCAGGGTGGGATTCCAGAAGAAGACCCCGGCTGCCTCCTGATAGATGGCCGCAGCCCCCAAGCCCAGGCCGGTGAGCATCAAGGCCCACAGGCACCAGCGCAGCGACAGGGCGTCGGCCACCAGGGCCGGGATGATCAGGAACAGGCCGATGTGAAATCCCAGGCGCAGCGTCTCGCGCACGCCGCTGGAGAAGTCAGCCGTATAGGCGAGCGATAGGGCGAAGAGGCCGAAAAGCACCGCCAGGGCCAGATTGAGCGGGGTCGCCCGCAACGGTTGGGAGCGCTCGGAGGCGGCCTTGAGGGCCCAGAAGGCCATGGCCAGGAGGATGGCGATCCGTCCCAGGTCGAGGATCGATACCTGCTCCGGAATGCCCACCCGGGCAGCGTCCGCATGGAGGAAGGGAAAGAGGCGCTTGGATATCTCTAGGGGCAGGGTCAGGATGATGATGGGCACCAGCCAGCGCCCCGCTTTGGGCGGGCCGAGGGCCAGCGCACGCCCCTCAGCCAGAAATACCCTCACCGAATCCACAACGTTGGCCGCCATATCTGCCCGCCCCCGTGGAGGCCCCTTTCGAAAGGTAACCTTCTACGGCGCCGGGGAGGGCCCGGACCCGAACCCCAGGAAGATGGATTCGGTGTCGCCCTCATAGGCATCGGATGTGATGCCGGCCACCACCACGATAGGCTTGTCGGAGGTGACCACCACCGCCCCCTCGAAGTCATCGGGAAGCAGCGGCTCGATGTGCTGGTAGAACGTCTGGGAGCCCGTCACGCTGGCGTCGAAGCTGACAGAGCCGCCCGCCAGCTTGTCCCCGTGATAGGTGATGCGCACGTTGGCGCTGCCGCCGTCGGCCACCTGCACCTGGAACCAGGTGTTCCAGCCGTCGGCGGTGCCCATTGGCCCCTTCCAGCCGAAGTCCTTGTAGACGACCGGCACCCAGACGGTGGTGGAGGCCGCCGACTGGGGGACGCCGACGAAGGTGCCGAAGGTGGCCTTGTCCAGGAACGCCCAGGCCATCATGTCCACCACAGCGATGGACTGATCGCTGGTGACGATGGCCGAGCCCACGAAGTCGTTGGGCAGCTCCTCCTCCAGCGCCTGATAGACGATGGCTGACGCCTGCACGCTGAACGTCTTCTGGAGGGAGCCGCCGGGCCCGGCCAGACGGCTGTCGCAGCAGTACGTCACCGTCACGTTCGCCGCCTGAGATGGATCGACGGTGATGATCTGATAATGGGTGTTCCAGCCGTTGAGGTAGCCGAAGTTGCGGAAGATCAGGGGCAGAAGAACCGTGGTTGATAGCTCGCCCGTATCGGGAGGACTCCATCCCAAGCCCTTGTAGGAGGCGAAGTTGGCCCGCTCGCTGTTGAAAATGTCGGCGGTGGCCGCCACGAACTGCTTGCTGGCGGGCACCTCGTTGTCCAGGAGGTCGATGATCAGGGAGCCCTCGAACTGTTCGGGCAGCTCCTGAGTCATGTTCGCCTGGTTGCGCAGGATCACCCCCCGGGGGGGAAGAGGCAAGCCGCCCTGGGGACACTGGGGATCCACCGGCCCATCGCCGGGCGGCTCCTGGAACACCACTTCGCCGTTGTGCCGGCGATAGGTCATGCGCACGCAGGCCGTGATGCTGGGACTGACGTTCGAGACAGCGAAGCGAGTGCTCCAGGCGTTGTTCAGGCCGAAGCGGCTGTAGATGACGGGCAGATACTGCCGATTGAACCCCTGCGTGACGCCGTTGTCGCCCCCCAGGGAGAGGACGCCATTGCGCTCGATATCCTTGAAGATGAGGGTCTTGACCGGCTGACTGGCCGTCACCACCGCCGAGCCCGCGAAGCCGGGGGGCAGGTCAGGGTGGAGCGCCTGATAGAAGGCGACAGCGGCGCCCGGGGCCAGCTCCGGGACGACGTCCTGAGCGATGCGCACGCCATCGGGGTCGTAGTAGTCCACCACCACTCGGGCGGGCTCCACACCCGTGTTCTGCACCTGGAAGGACGTGTTCTCCTTCCCCAGGGCGAAGGGCTGGCCGATGGCGGCGGCACCGATGGCGGGCCCTGCCGGCTGAGGCGTCGACGAGCCGCCTCTGGCGGCGGCCAGGAGCCCGCCAGGGGAGCTGCGGATAGCCAGAACGGCCAAAAGGGAAACGAGGGCCCCGAAGCCTACCGCCCGCCAGAGCCATCCCCTCATGCCTGTCCGCCTCTGGCGAGCCCGTTCCCGTCCTTCTGCTCCCACCCCGTAGAACATCGAATCAAGTGCCCATGATAGTGAGGCGCTATCGCCAAGTCAATCAGGAGGGGCTCAACCTCTGATACCATCCCTCCATCGCTGCCATGTTTTCCTCCCACAGAGCCCTCACCCTAATCAGCTCCAGGTTGCAGGCGGCGGCGGCCTGACGAAGCTGGGGATCGCCCAGGGCCCGCACGATCGCTTCCGCCAGCCGGGAAGGCGAACCCGGAGGCACCAGAAAGCCGTTGGCCCCATCCTCGATCCACTCGCCGTTGGCGGGCAGGGCCGAAGCGATGGGAAAGCAGCCCACAGCCATCGCCTCCAGGAGAGCCGCCGAGGTGGCGTCCGAGCTGGGCACGGAGACGTAGACGGCCGCCTGCGCCAGGAGAGATGCTATCTCCTTATGGGGCAGGTGGCCCAGGAAGCGAACGCTTTCGCCCAGGCCCAGGCGGGCCGCCAGCCGCTCCAGGCCGGGACGCAGGCGGCCATCGCCGGCCACCCACAGTCTGGCCTGCGGCAGTCCCCCAGAGGCGGAACGCACCAGCGCCATCGCCCGCAGGATGACGTCCACGTTGTACAGAGGCGAGTCCAGGGAGCGCAGGCTGATCACCAACGGCCCGACGTGTCGGGAGGATCCCTTCCTGCGATTCACGCTTCCCTCCGCCGCCTCCACAAACGAGCGGTCGACGCCCAGGACTATCTTCACGATCTCTTTCTGGGCCCCGCCCAGCTCCCGCATCCTGGCGATCACCTGATCGCTGTCGGCAGTGATCAGATCCGCCTTCCCCAACACGTAGCAGGCGATGGCTCGCCCCAGGGGCGACCCCTGGGCGGCGATGAGGATGTCCGAGCCCCAGGCCGTCGCCACGAAGGGATGAAATCGCGCCGCCGTCGCGTACAGGGCGTAGTCGGTGATGTAGTGGCCGTGCAGGATGTCCGGCCGGATGTCCCCCACCAGGCGCTCGATGCCCTGCCAGCGATAGCGCAACCAGGTGACCAGGCGTGCCAGAGACGGCGGCACCATGCCGTACGCCCCCCACTGCGGCCGCCGCCGCCCACCGCCTGTCCCCCCACCCCGACCAGCCACCCGCTCCGCCACCCGTCCCGCCGCAGCGGGATCCCGACGGAGTCGGGACAGAGGCGGAGTCCGCAAAGCGGACCGCCACAGCCAGCCCTCGGGCGGCCGACTGTAAAGGGCATGCGTCCGCACGCCCTCCAGCGGGGCTCGCGGCGGATAGAAGGATACGAGATGCACCTCGTGGCCGCGGCCGGCGAAGTGGCCCGCCCAGCGCTGGACGTGGATGCTATCGGGGTCGCCGACGAAGCACAGACGCATCGGCGCGACTCTATGCCGGCGAATCCTTGCGGACGATGGCCAGGTAGTGGGTGTGGAGGAAGGGAAAGAGTTTTAGCGCCTCCACTACCAGGTAGGGGAACTTGAGGGGATAGCGAACCGAGGGCTGCGACTGCTCCTGCGGCCTCCGCTTGTATCGAGCGATCCCCCACGGCCCGAAGGTGTAGAGGCGAGCCAGGCGGTCGGCCAGAGAGAGGTTCAGCACCAGTTGGCGGAACTCCAGCCGGCAGCCGGGGAACAGTCGAGCCAGCGTGTGCCGCGACAGCCCCCGAAAGTAGGGCTGGCCCGCCACCTCGCCGCCCGGCTTCTCGGACCTGGCATCGAAGCAGAGAACGACGCCCGTGGGCCTGACCACCCGCAGCATCTCGGCGGCCACCCGCGCCCGCATCTGGGGCTCGAGGATGGCCGAGAGGGTGGTGAAGGCCGCCACCACATCCATCGAATCGTCGAGGTAGGGCAAGCTCTCGGCGTTGCCTTCTCTCACGTCGATGGCCGGCGATAGCTCCCGCGCCCTCTCCACCTGGAAAGGCAAGAGGTCGATGCCGTGGAGGTTGGCCGGCGGCACCCCCAGCTCGGCCAGCCAGCGCAGGAAGCGGCCATCGCCGCAGCCCACGTCCAGCACCTCCAGCGACCCCACGTCCGCGAGGCCAGCCCGCTTGAGGGCTCGCAGCACCTCCCGCTCCACCTCGAACCGCATGAAGTGAACCCGCGGGTCCAGGTCGGTCCACACGGTCTCATCCAGCCCCTGGGCTCGCCGCCACCAGTAGGCCTCCTTGATCCGCTCCGCCTCTCCGCCAGAGGCGGAGTCCGCAGGGCGGACCGGCCTATCCATACCCTTTGCCCACCGGCCCGCCGAAGACGGGGCCGCCCAGGCGGCGCGCCACGTCCAGATACAGCCGCGCATCGCTGCCCCTGGGTATGACCGCCTCCCACACATTGTTGCCCGACAGCCGCCGGTACCAGTAGAGGGCAAGGACGAAGGCAGTCCCGTAGGCCAACGAGGAGGCGATGGCCGCCCCCGAGATGCCGAAGCGCGGGATGAGGAGCAGGTCGAGCAGGAGGGTAACCGCCAGGCTGATAGCGGCGACGTAGGTGTTGAGGATGACCCTGCCCTGGCTGAAAATGTAGCTGGAGAGAATTTTCGCCCCGCTAAGGGCGACCACACCGGGCATGAGCCAGAGTAGAGGCGCCACCGCCGGCGAGAACTCCTCGCCGAAGGCCAGCTCGATAGCCAGCGGCGAGGCCAGAGCCAGGACTACGGCCGCCGCCAGGCTCACCAGCATCGTATTGCGACACATCAGGGGCGTCAGCTCGGCCGCCTCCTCGGCCTTCATCCCGGTCAGGCGTGGCAGGAGCACGGTGACCACGGAGTTGCCGATCCACCAGACGCTCTCGCCCACCCCTACAGCCACGGCGTAGTAGCCCACCGCCGCCGTCGTCAGAAAGGCGACCACCAGAAACTGATCCAGACGGTAGTTCAGGAACTGAACGATGGTCGCCACCTGGCCCGGCGCCCCGAAGCCGATCTGCTCTCGCACGACAGCCCACCGCGGCCGAGCCAGCCAATGGCGCACGCCAATGGCGCCCAGGGCTACGACGTCCGCCAGGATGTAGGAGCCCACCCAGGCCGCCAGCAGGCTGAATATGGTGAGCCAGCCGCCGGCCCACAGCACGGCGGCGGCCGGCACCACGATGAAGCCGCGGGCAAAGACGGCGATATTGAGGGCCAGGAAGCGGCTGCTGCCCTGGAGAAGGGCTGTGAGGAGCACAAACTCCATGAGAGCGGGCACGGCCAGGGCGTACAGCCAGAAGGCATTGCCGGAAACGAAGGCTCTGGGCTCCAGGCCCAGCCCCACCGCCAGCACGACGGCGGAGGCCACCACAGCCACCGCCAGCACCAACAAGTGGCTATTGGCGAGGAGCACTCGCAGAGGGTGCTTGCCCTTGCTGATGAAGTAGACGTTGCCCAGGCTCATGCCCAGGGTGGCTACCGAGGAGGCCACCGAGACCACCAGCAGGAACAGGGAATACTCTCCCTGGCCCTCGGCGCCCAGGGCGCGAGCGATCACCACCCTCAGGGCGAAGGCCAGGCTATAGACAGCGACCTGGGTGAGGAGAACCAGGTTGACGTTCAGGAGGAAGTTCATGCCGTCTCGGCCAGGGAGAGCCTGTCCCCCGACACGTCGGGGTGGTCGCCAGGACTAGCCTCCTGGGCCGCCCTCCCTTCTTAGACGGCGTCGGAGGGGGCCGACCGTCTCCAGCACGAAGGCGCCCACCACCCCCACCACCAGGCCCAGGGCCGCACCAGCCGCCAGGCGGGCCAGCCAGATCAGCCCCTGGGAGGAGGCCGCGGCGCGATCTTCGATCTTCGCGTCCACATCAGTGAGCTGAGCAGCCAGCTCCGCCGCCCGGAGGGAGCGTACGGCGTCCTCGTAGTTCGCCAGCGCCGCCTCCCTGTCGGCCGCCTGCGACTCCAGAGCTTGCTCGCGACTGGCCAAGCTGTCCACCTGTTGAGATAAGCCAGTCAGCGCCCCGCTCTGTAGCTGCTGGCGCAACTCCAGCCCGCCCAAGAGCTCGTCCAGGCTCGTTGCCTGGAGAAGGCCCTCATCCTGGCCGCCGCCCAGGAAGCCGGCCAGGGCCAGGCGCACCTCGGCCAGAGACGGTGGCGGCGAACCTTTCTGGGCAGCGCGCAGGAAGTCCACCGCCTGATCCACATTGGCGGCGGCCGTGCTCAGCTCGGCCCGAGCCTCCCGTTTGCTCGCCAGCTCCTGGCGCACCTCCTCCAGCCCCTGGCCCCCTCCCGACGAGCTGTCCAGGCCGCTCTCGCCTTCCAGCTTCTGCTGGGCCAGGTTCACCTGCTCTTGCAGGCCAGCCATCAGCTTGGGATCGGCGCGCAGGTTGACAGCCTCTGCCGCCAGCGCCTCCGCCCAGGCGTTAGCCAAGTCCGCCGCCTTCTGGGGGGAATCGCCCTGGGCGGTGACGCTCACGGTTCCGACCCGGGTGCTGCCCAAGGCGGCGACACTGGTGGCCAGGGGGCGAGAGCCTTTCACCTCCACCCTCGCCAGCAGGTCTTCGCTGGCTCCGGCCTCCACCTTCTGGCGCACCCTGTCCACCACCTGGGGGCTCTCGGCCAGGTCCTGATAGGAGTCCAAGGAGGGGGCGATGGACGTCAGACCGAAGACTGGCTCTACCGCCGTCACCTTCACCTCCACGCTGGCCGTGGCCTGACCGCTGGCGCCAAAGGCCAGGCCAGCGGTCAGGGCAACCACGATGGCCCCCACAAAGACAGCGGCGATGAACCAAACGTGCTTGCGCACGACTGTCAGGTCGCGTCTCAGCTCATCTTGAGGCTGTTGCATACAAAGCGTCCAGGCGGGCCATGCTTCCGCCAGACCTGCCCTGAGTTTGCCGAAGGGCAGGGGCGGACTGATCTTCGAAAAGCTGGGCATAGTTTACCTTTCTCCGCTAGCTCATTCAACGGGGGGCCCTCGACACCTTATGTCCCATTTGCTAAAATGAGAGTCCACTGGTTTGGTGGATGGGGAGGAGGTTCCACGGGGTGTAGCTCAGCCAGGCTAGAGCGCACGGTTCGGGACCGTGAGGTCGGCAGTTCAAATCTGCCCACC
>CAYGYF010000008.1:0-22907 GCA_964354065.1 uncultured Dehalococcoidia bacterium
GCGGCCACCTTGCAGTAGTAGACGGTCAGCTCGCGGTCGGTGCCGCCGTTGAGGAAGCCGCCGACGCCGTCGATAGCCTCGGCGATGTCCTTGGCGGTGGGGCGCTTGTGGCTGCCCTTGAAGCAGAGGTGCTCGACGAAGTGGGAGAGGCCGGCCTCTTCCTGGCGCTCGTAGCGGGAGCCGGCGCCGACGTAGATGCCGATGCTCACCGAGTGGGTGTGGGGCATGGGGGCGGTGAGGAGGCGGAGGCCGTTGGGCAGGGTGGTCTTCTGGTACATGGCGGAAGCTAGGGGTTGGAGCGTGGATGTTGGAGTCGGTTCGACAGGCTCACGATGCATCGGTTCGACAGGCTCACGATGCACTTGGGGATTGGGGCGATTATGGGAGATCAAAGTGCTAAACCCTCAAGAGAGCAAACCAGCAAACCATTGAACCAAGACCGGTGTCTCTGATTGTAGAGAGGGGTGAGCCTTACGATCAATGGTGGGTCGAAGTAGGGGCGCAGCCTGCTGCGCCCCTACCAGAGGACATCGCCGCAGAGGTCGGGTGGCTGGGAACGGGAGGCGAAGGCGGCGTACTCGCGACGGGAGGCGCCGATGGTGGTGTCGTCGCCGTGGCCGGGGAGGACGATAGTGTCGTCGGGGAGGACGTAGAGGCGGTCGACGATGGAGCGGATCTCCTGCTGGAGGTCGGCGGGGGTGTCGGTGTGTCCGGGGCCGCCGGAGAAGAGGGTGTCGCCGGCGATGAGGAGGTTGCCGACCAGGAAGCAGACGCTGCCGGGCGTGTGGCCGGGGGTGTGGATGACGCGCAGGCGCACGCTGCCGACCGCGATCTGGTCGCCATGGGCAAGGGGCCGGTCGATGCGGTCGGGGGGCAGGCCCTTCGATAAACTTAGGGCAGGCTGCTCGGCGGGGTGGCAGTAGACGGGGGCGGCGGTGGCCTGTTTGAGGAAGTCGTAGGAGAAGAGGTGGTCGGGGTGGGTGTGGGTCAGCAGAATCTTGGTGATCGGAAGGCCGGCGGCGGCGTCCAGGATCTTCTCGCCCTCGGCGGGCATGTCCACGATGGCGGCCTCGCTGGCAACGGGGTCGATGATGACGTAGGCGTTGTTGGCGAAGGGCCCTAGGGGGCTGACCTTGACGACGCGGAAGGCGCCCTGGTCGTGGACGTGCATAGTGTGCTCCCTATCGGCTAACGGATGTCCGCTGACTGATATGATACCATCGAGGGAAGCCATGGAGCTCACGCGCCGCGTGCATAGCATTCCTGCGAACGTGGCCTTCTATACGGGGCTGCTGGCGCCCAACGTCTACCTGGTGGCGGACAGCGGCCAGGGAGCCCTCATCGATGCCGGCTTCCCTGACGATGTGTCGATCGGGGCGCGCCTGAGCTATCTCCGGGGCATTCCCGGCCCTTCGACAGGCTCAGGGCAGGGCCTGAGGCTGGCAGAGATCATCCTCACCCATCACCACTTCGACCACTCCAGCGGGGCGCAGCGGCTGCGAGAGGCCACGGGGGCGCGCATCTGCCTGCACCGGCTGGAGGAGCGGCTTCTGACCGACTGGCAGGCGGACGCTCCTCTGGACGTTGAGATCCCCCCCGAGCGGCGGGGGATGGCGGGGATAGCCCGCGCCTGGCGGCAAGCGGCGGCTCAGGCCACACCCGACCGGCTGGTGGAGGACGGCGATACGATTCGGGTGGGCGAGGCGACCATCGAGGTGATCCACACGCCCGGCCACACGGCGGGGTCGATCTGCCTGTACCTGCGGGAGGAGGGAGTGCTGTTCGCGGGGGATACGGTGCTGGGCCTGGGGACGGTGGCCGTGATGCCGCCGCCGCACGGGGACATGGGGCTGTACATCCGGTCGCTGGAGCGGCTGAAGGGCTACCCGGCGACGCTGCTCTGTCCTGGCCATGGGCCGCTGGTGCGGGACGTGGGGCGCAAGCTGCAAGAGCTGATCGACCACCGCCACCAGCGGGAGGAGCAGGTGCTGGCGGCGGTCGCGGGCGGGCGCGGGACGGTGAAGGCGCTGCTGGCGGAGATCTACCCGGAGCTGGACAGCCGTCTGGAGGGGATGGCGCGAGGGCAGATCCTGGCCCACCTGGCGAAGCTGGAGGGCGAGGGGCGGGTGGCGCGGCGGGGGAAGGAGGAGGAGGCCCTGTGGGGGCTGGGCTAGGCTCACAACGGAGAGGGCAACGGATAGCAGCGGTGGAGGTCCTCCCACTCCGGCCGCGGCAGGAATTTTCGCTTTTGGTCGGCGAGGGCCGTATCGTTTTCCGTGCTGGAGCGTCTTAATATATGGAACAAGAAGGGCTGCACCCCCTCTCAAGTTCCGCTGTTATCGAAGAAGGCCCGTCCTGTCGATGGGGACGGGCCTGATTCTTTTTTGGGCAACTCGCAATGTCATTCTGAGCGAAGCGAAGAACCCGAGACCCTTCGCTGCGCTCAGGGTGACAGTAATCGTAGCTGCGCGGGACGTGGCCGCACGCTCCACTCTCCTTGCCACCCCCCACCCCGTTGACGGCCCCTGATTCAGAGGGGATGATTTGTCTACCATGAAGGTAGGCAGGCTTGCCCTAGGTTTGCCTGGCAGGGCTTGCGCGTGAGGCGCATCCCCGCCAGTGACGGGGAAAGGCCCTGGAGCTAGGAGCTGAGGAAGGAGCAATCGATGGCAGAGGCCACTATCACCCCCAGAGATGACGGACCATATCTGGTCAAGGGGCCGGTGAAGATCGTGGATCCCGCGGGAAACGAGTTCGAGGTGGAGGGCAAGGCGGTCGCCCTGTGCCGTTGCGGCGGCTCCGACAACAAGCCCTTCTGCGACGGAACCCACAAGAGGATTGGCTTTGAGTCCAAGACGAGGGCCGCGAAGTAGGGGGGGTAGGAAGGCCCCCTGGTCGCCCAGGAGGCGATGAACAGGCACGACGTGACCAACCGGAGGTGAGGCTAGCTTAGGAGGCCGAAGGCAGATTCGCTTCGCTCACTACAGGCCCCAACCAACGCTGCGGCAGGCGCGGACGATCCACTAGCTAGGTTAGCCGAGCGACCTGAGAGGCGGCCGAAGCCTGAGACGGTCGACCTTGGCCGCTGTAGCGCCGGCTAACTTCGTTGGCGAAGTCGCGGTGAGCGTTGCACCACTTGCAGACGCCCTCGCTGGTCGGGCCGTCGGGCCTTCCGATCAGCCAATAGTGGGCATCACTGGAGCAGTGCGGCAGGACGATGGGGGCGGTTGTGTCGCTGCTCTGATTTACCATCGTCCACGCCCGAACTTCGACCCGGCAGAGCGGCCCTGTGGCCCACCTCCGCCCTGACGAGGGGGACGTGCTTCGTCGACGGTTATGGAGCGTCCTCCCAACGTCTTGCCGTTCAAGTCAGCGATGGCCTGGCGCGCCTCGGCGCTGGTGGACATCTCTACGAAACCAAACCCCTTTGAGCGGCCGGAAAACCTGTCGGTGATGACGGTGGCGGACTCGACTTTGCCTGCCTGCTCGAACAAGGTCCTGAGTTCGTCATCCGTGGTTTCAAAGGAAAGGCCCCCTACGTAGAGCTTGTGACCCATGGAGGACTCCTCTCTATGCGGCCCTTGCTTAGCCGGGAATCGGCCTTGGCTGGTTCCGTATCCGGATCGCTGGACGCCCCACCCCTGTTAAAGGCGGGAGGGGGGCACAGCCCCCCTCCCTGAAGACCTAGTACCGGCGCGAGGAACTAGCGGGTTGATTGCGGAAGCAGTCGCTGCAATAGACGGGGCGATCGCCGCGGGGTTGGAACGGCACCTCTGTCTGCTTGCCGCACTGGGCACAGACGGCCGGGTACATCTCTCGCCGCGACTGGCCGTAGCCGCCGCTGGAGCCGCCGTAGCTTCGATCGCCGCGGCGGGCTTGGCGACAGGTGGGGCAGCGCTTGGGCTCGTTGGTGTAGCCCTTTTCAGCGTGATACGCTTGATCGTCGGCGCTGAAGGTGAAGGGCTGGCCGCAGTCCTGGCAGGTGAGAGTCCTGTCCTGGTAGCTCATCGGATGACCTCCTTTCGCTCAAGAGTTGGCAAAAGTTTGGTCACCTGAGTACCAGACACGAGGGGAAACCCGGGGAAGACAAAACAGTCACCACTAGGCGATATCATATCATGGCTGGGAGGAATGTGCAAGCGGGCGACCGACCTTTCAACGGATGATCAATCCCCTATGTCTGTTTTGCGAATCCGTTGTCCAGATTGTCGCCGAACCATATAATGCGCTCAGATTGGGGGTTTGTGTTGGCGAAGAAGGCTTCTGGTATTGAGCTGCCCCTGGCGGGCCTGCTGCCCCTGACGGCGGCGGCGAACGACGCCGGCCACCTGACCATCGGCGACTGCGACGCCGTGGAGCTGGCCGGGGAGTTCGGCACACCCCTGTACGTGTTCGACGAGGAGACGCTGCGCCGCAAGTGCCGCGAGTTCCGGTCGGAGTTTGGCAGCCGTCAGACGGACAGCGACGTCAGCTACGCTGCCAAGGCCTACCTGGGGCGAGCCCTGGCCGCCCTGCTGGCCGAGGAGAAGATGGGCATGGAGGTGGTGTCGGGCGGCGAGCTGGCCATTGCCCGCTCGGTGGACTTCCCGCCGAAGCGTATCTACTTCCACGGCAACAACAAGTCGGAGGAGGAGCTACGGGAGGCCTTGGAGTACGGCATCGGGCGGGTGGCGGTGGACAACTTCTACGAGCTGGAGCTGCTGAATCGAGTGGCGACGGCGGCGGGCAAGCGCCAGGCGATCCTGCTGCGTCTGTCGCCCGACGTCGACCCTCATACCCATCGCCACACCACCACCGGCGTGCTGGACAGCAAGTTCGGCTTCCCGATCGTGACCGGCCAGGCGGAGGCGGCGGTGAAGCAAGCCCTGAGCCTGCCGGGCCTGGAGCTGTCGGGGCTGCACTTTCACCTGGGGTCGCCCATCTCCCACGTGGGGCCCTACCAGGAGGCGATCGAGGTGGTGATGGCTTTCGCGGCGCGAATGGGCGAGCGGCACGGCTTTCGCCTGGGGGAACTGAGCCCGGGCGGCGGCTTCGCCATCCAGTATCTGGAGGACATACCGGCGCCGTCGGTGGGCGAGTACGCGGAGGCCATCGTCTCGGCGGTGGTGGAGGGGCATCGGGCCTACTCCCTGCCCCTGCCCAGGCTGATCGTGGAGCCAGGGCGGGCGATCGTCGGGCAGGCCTGCGTGGCCCTGTACCGGGCGGGCTCGCGCAAGGAGATCCCGGGGGTGCGGCGGTACGTGGCGGTGGACGGGGGCATGGGCGACAACATTCGCCCCGCCCTGTATAGCGCCCGCTATTCGGCTCTGGTGGCCAACAAGGTGAGGGAGGCGGCACGGGAGCGGGTGACCATCGCCGGCAAGTTCTGCGAGTCGGGCGACATCCTGGTGCGGGACGCCGACCTGCCGCGGCTGGAGGCGGGCGACATCGTGGCGGTGGCGGCGGCCGGGGCCTACTGCCTGCCGATGGCCAGCAACTACAATGCCTACTTGCGGCCGGCCATCGTGATGGTGAAGGAGGGCAGCGCTCGCCTGGTGCGGCGGCGGGAGACGTACGAGGACCTGATGCGCTGCGACGTGTGGCCGGCCGACACCGGGGCGCCCTGAGGGTTGCGGCATAGAGTAGCTGAGGGTACGGGTCTGTTTGGAAGTGACGCTAAGTAGCGGAGGCCTTCAGGCCTCCATCACATGGGGTGGAAGCCTGAAGGCTTCCGCTACACTTCCGCTACACTTGCCGGCGCTCAGGGCTGGGGCCCTGAGCTACAGGCGCACCCAGGAGAGGAGCGACGAAATGTGGCGGGTTGTCGGGCAGGATAGGGCGGTGGCTGCTCTCCAGCGGGGCCTGGCGGAGGGGAAGGTGGCCCACGCCTACTTGTTCGTGGGGCCGGCCCGGGTGGGCAAGGGCACGCTGGCGCGGGAGCTGGCCCAGGCCCTCAACTGCGAGGGCGGCGACCCTCCCTGCCAGGAGTGCAGCCAGTGCCGGCGCATCGCCGCCGGCATCCACGCCGACGTGCAGGTGGTGAGCGTGGAGACGGGCGGCGACGGCGGCCCTCACAAGGACATCAGCATCCAGCAGATACGGGAGATCGAGCGGGCGGTGAGTCTGCGGCCGTTCGAGGGGCGCTGCCGGGTGATCATCATCGACCCGGCCGACGCCCTGAACGAGGAGGCCCAGAACGCCTTCCTGAAAACGCTGGAGGAGCCGCCGCCGAACGTGGTGTTCGTGCTGGTGACGACGCGGCCGCAGGCGCTGCGAGCGACTATCCACTCCCGCTGCCAGCGGCTGGAACTGGCGCCGTTGCCTTTGGCCCGGGTGGAGGAGGCGCTGCGTGAGGGGTGGCAGGTCGCCCCCAGCCAGGCGCAGCTCCTGGCCCGCCTGTCGCGGGGCTGCCTGGGCTGGGCCATCGCCGCCCTCGAGGACCAGGAGGTGATGCGGGTGCGGCGGGAGGCCGTGATGGACATCCGCAGCCTGGCGGCGGCCAGTATCCAGGAGCGATTCGCCTACGCCTTCGAGGTAGCCGGCCGCTTCCAGCGCGACCGGGCGGTGGTGCTGGCCGTGCTGGACCTGTGGCGGGAGTGGTGGCGGGATGTCCTGCTGGTGGCGGCGGGCTGCGAGGAGAACGTGACCAACGTCGACCTGGGGGACATCCTCAGGGGGGACGCCGCCCGCTACGATGTCGCCGCGGTGACGCGCTTCCTGCGGTCGCTGGCGGGGTGCAAGCGCTACCTGGAGGAGAACGTCAACGCCCGCCTGGCGCTGGAGGTGTTGATGCTGGAGCTGCCTGCCCCCCCGACCAGGTCGGGGTGACCGCACCAAGGAAGGGGGAAGAAGGAAGGGGGCTGTTGTTGCCGGTCCCTGCTCTTGACAGGCCCGCCCAGGTGTGATAGAAACGGGGGGACTTGGCGATTAGCAGATCAATGGAGGGCGATGGGTCATGAAATGGATTAGCTCCAGAAGAGGACTGGCCGTGCTGGTGGCGGCGGTGGCGCTGTTCACCATCGCTTTGGGCACCTGGCAGGGCTGGCTGGCCCGGGCGGCGGGAGATGTCATCTGGGTGAACGACGTCGCCGAGGCGGGCGAGCCGGCGGAGTGCGCTACGGCCAAGCCGACCATAGCGGCGGCTCTGGCAGACGTGAACGAGGCGGAGGATACCATACGGCTGTGCAAGGGGACATACGCTGGGAACGTCGACATCGACAAGGCGGTGACCGTCGAGGGCGACACAGGGGTGACCTCTGACCAGGTGGTGGTGTCCGGATCCACCACGGCCAACGCCTTCACCGTTAAGGCTGACAATGTGAGGATCAAGCACGTTACGCTGGACGGGGACAACAAGAACAAAATCGGCGTTGACAATAGCGCTGGCCACGACGATCTCCTGGTCAAGGATGTGGTCATCAAGGACTTCTCCATCGGCGTCAAGATGGAGGACGCCCAAGACAACGTGGTCGAGTACAGCGACATCCACACCAACACCAGCGGCGTTGTGATGTTGGAGACAAACCCGCCAGCCGAGGGCGGCAACGTGGTGCGACGCAGCACCATCGACGACAACGGTGACTACGGGATCAAGGTGGACGGGGAGTATGACGCACGGATCGAGGACAACTCCCTTTCCGGGAACGGTACGTCCCAGATCCTCATCGACAACTCAAACAAGCCCACTCAGGTGCACATATGGCGCAACAAGATCACCATAGCCAGCGATGGCATAGCGATCGTATACGCGCCCGCAGAGGCTCTGATAGTCATCGGCGGCTCAGAGGACAACCGGAACGAGTTTGTAGGGGACGCCTCTAGCTGCGCAGGCGGAGCGGGTACAAAGTGCTTCGTAAGGCTGGACTGCGTTAACAGCGAAGAGACGGTGGACGCTACCCACAACAACTGGGGCGGCGCCAGCGGGGAAGGCGAGGTAACGCAGCGGATTTGGGGCGACGGCTCCGACTGCGGCTCGCCCCCTGCGGCAGCGGTGGTGTACCGCCCCTGGACGACGGCGGCGGTGCCCACGCCTACGCCGCCGCCCACGTCCAGCCCGACGGCCACAGCCACGGCCACGGCCACGCCGCCAGCGGGCACGCGCGACGTCCCCTTGGATCCGGCTGGCTGGCACAACTTCGTGTGGTCGGGGGCCAGCGGCACGGCGGCGGCCGACGCCTTCAGCTGTATCGCTGACAAGTTCGGTGTTGCCTATCGCCTCACTTACGTGGGGACGACGCCGAAGTGGCAGAAGTACGTGCCGGGCCGGGCGGACCTCACCGACCTGTTGACCGTCGACAAATACGATGCGCTGCTGGTGCAGATCACGGCGCCGGGGGTGACGTGTCACATGCCGGTGGTGACCCCGTAGGCTGGGCAAGACACGACGGACTGAAGGGGAGCCCCGCTGCGCCGGGGCTCCCTTTGCTTTGTAGGGGCGCAGCATGCTGCGGAGGCGGATCAGTCTCTGGCTGATGCTGCGCCCCTACTATTACGGGCGGGGGCCAGCCCCGCCCCTACACGACGGGCGGGGGCCAGCCCCGCCCCTACACGACTTGGTTTGGATGGTTGGTAATCTTGATCGTTGCAACGCTTGGGGGGGTGTGTTATCATCCGTGCTTGGCCTGCGCCACATCAGCCTGTGAGTAGTATCGGCTCGATCTTGAAGCGGAAAGGGGGGGTTGATGCATCTGACTATCGATGGCTACGGGGGCGATCCCGGCAAACTGGCCGACGAAGAACTGGTGGGCGCGCTCTTAGATCAGTCCCCCGCCGAGATAGGGATGGTCAAGATCGCGCCGCCCTATGTCTGCCGCTATCAGCCCCCTTCGACTAGCTCAGGACAAGCTCAGGACTGGGGCGTTTCCGGCTTCGTGCTGATCGCCGAAAGCCACCTGAGCATCCACACCTTCCCCGCGCGCGGCCTAGTGTGGGCCGACATCTTCTCCTGCAAGGGGTTTGATGCTGATCGGCTGGTGGAACGGGTGAGAGAGGCCTTCGGTCTGAAGGAGACGCGGCTCTGCCTGCTGGAGCGGGGCCTGGAGTACGTGCATCAGCCAGAGGCTGATCCGCCTCCGGCGGAGGATGGGCCACCCCGACAGGTCGGGGTGGCTGGAGGGGCGCAGCATGCTGCGCCCGTACTTGCCGCCAGAGGCGGGCAAGACCCGGCTGCGGCCAAGGAGTGCCTTTAGCGTCCCTTCCAGGGCAGGCCTGCCAGAGATGGGCAGGCTATCCAGAGGGCAGGTTTATGGACGAGGCCCCTTCGACAGGCTCAGGGCAAGCTCAGGACAGGCTCTTCGGCGCTTCCCTGGAGCCCTTCCCTGTAAGCGACACGATCACCGCCGCCGAGATGGTGCAGCGCATGGGCGGCACTGCCTTCCAGGCCCGCAACGTGGGTCTGGCGGCCCGCATCTGGGACGCGATGCTCAAGGACGAGGTGACGATCTTCCTGGGGCTGGCGGGGGCGATGGTGCCGGGCGGCATGCGGCCGGTTGTCACCTATCTCATCGAGAACCGTCTCATCGACTGCCTGGTGAGCACCGGCGCCAACCTCTACCACGACTTGTATGAGTGCCTGGGATATCGTCACTGGCAGACGGGCCAGGAGAACGATGACACCCACCTGGCCAGGCAGCGGATATATCGCTTCTACGATGTGCTGGCCAGCGAGCACGACTTCTCCTACGGCGAGCGCTTCCTGACCGACTTCTGTCTGACCCTGGACCCCGCGCGCACCTACACCACCCGCGAGTATTTTCACCTTCTGGGGCGGGCCCTGATACCGGTGGCCAAGGAGGAGGGGATCCTGACGGCGGCGGCCAGGCAGGGCGTGCCGATCTACTGTCCGGCCCTGGGCGACAGCGTCTACGGCCTGTGCCTGGCCGAGGCGCGTCTGCGCAGCGGCCTTCGCCTGACCTTCGATATCATCGGCGACGTGCTGGAGATGGCGCACATCGCTAACGAGGCCGAGGCAACGGGCGTCGTCTACATCGGCGGCGGCACGCCCAAGAACTTCGTCCAGCAGGCGGCGGTGGCCAGCTACCTGTTCGCCCGCGAGGGGCCGGGCCACCGCTACGGCATCCAGATCACGATGGATGCGCCCGATTGGGGCGGCCTGTCCGGCTGCACCTTCGAGGAAGCCCAGTCCTGGCGGAAGATAGCGCCCGACGCGGCCTTCGTGACGGTGCGGGCCGAGGCCACGATCGCCCTGCCGCTGATTGTGAGCGCCCTGGCCGAGGGCAGCGCCCAGGCCATTCGCGACCGCCGGCGGCCCTCTGTTTCCTTCGAGGGCGTGGCCGATGCGTAGGGGCGCAGCAGGCTGCGCCCCTACAGGGAAGCGGGCAGACCTAGAGGGCATTCAGGAAACAAAACATCCCTGCGGATTGAAATCCGCAGCTTTGATGAAGCTGCGGGTTTTAATCCGCAGAGAGCCAAATTGTTAATGACCTAGAGGTCTGCAGCTACGCGACATGGAGCGATTCTTCCCCCGCGGCTTTGCCGCCATCCCCGAGGAGTACGCCCGCTTCGACGGTGCGCGCGTGGTGATCCTGCCCGTGCCCTACGACAGCACCAGCAGCGGCCGCTCTGGCTCGCGCGAGGGGCCGCGGGCGATCATCGACGCCTCGGAGGAGATGGAGCTGTACGACCTGGAGCTGGGGCGCGAGCCCTACCGGGCGGGCATCCACACCCTGCCGGAGGTGGCGCCCCACACGGGGGACCCGCGGGCGATGGTGGAGCGGCTGGAGGAGATAGTGGGGGAGCTGCTGGACGGCGGAAAGTTCGTGGTGAGCCTGGGGGGCGAGCACACGGTGGCGGTGGGGGCGGTGCGAGCCTATCGGCAGCGCTTCCCCGGCCCTTCGGCAGGCTCAGGACAGGCTCTCTCGGTGCTGGCCCTGGACGCCCACGCTGATTTGCGGCAGGAGTATCTGGGCACCCCCTACAACCACGCCTGCGTCTTGCGCCGCCTCCTCGATCTGTGTCCGGTGATACAGGTAGGGCTGCGCAGCGCCACCCGCGAGGAGCACGAGCTGATCCGCCGGCAGGGTCTGCCCTTCTTCTCGGTGGCGGCCTATCGCGGCCTGGCGGACGGGCCGCAGGAAGTTCTGTCTCACCTGGGGGAGAACGTCTACGTCAGCATCGATCTGGACGCCTTCGACCCGTCGCAAATGGCGGCGGTGGGCACCCCCGAGCCGGGGGGTCTGGTGTGGGAAGAGGTGGTGGGGCTGCTGGCGGCGGTGGCCGGGGAGAGGCGGGTGGTGGGCTTCGACGTGACGGAGCTGGCGCCCGGCCTGGGGACGTTTGCCAACGCCCAGTTGGCGGCGAAGCTGGTCTACCGGCTCATAGGGCTGGCGGTAGGGGAATAGCCCCAGATTGACACAGATTATCTCAGATAATTTTGAATCTGCGGCTATCTGCGTCCATCTGCGGCTAGAGATTGGGTGGCACCTGTTGGCGAAGGGCCTCGATCTGGTCCAGGTGCTGGCGGGCGTGGTCGGCGAAGCGCTCAGCCCGCTGGGTCACAGTGACCGGGCCCGACTCCTCGTGGCGGCCGGAACGCTGCCAGTCCTCCTGGCTCAGATTCTCCAGGAGATAGGCGAGGCCGCCTGAGAACGCTCTGAGAGCGGTCAGGATCAGGGGCATATTCTGGTTCTGATAGTCGCGTTCGCGGGCCAGGGCGTCCTGGTCGTAGGCGGTCAGGAAGGGATCATCCTCCTCCGCCAGGCGGCGGATGCGTGTCCCCTCGATCTCTGCCGAGTCGCGCAGGTGGGCGCAGACCTCCTTGATCGACCACTGGTCGGGCGAGGGGCACCAGCGGAGGGCGTCCTCGGAAAGGCCCTGCACCAGCTCCTCGACCTGGCCGGGCAGGGCGCGCAGGGTGTCCACTATCTCCTGGCGGGTCATGATGCCTCCCTTTGCGTAGGGATGGGTGGTTCTGCCCACCCACCCACCCGGGGGGAAATATTGAATCTGGGGGACACCCCCAGACCCCCAGCAGAGGGGGCATGCCCCCTCTGCACTCCCCCGCGGTTGTCAGGCCTGTGCCCTGGCATGAGCTAATGATAGCGCGCTAACAGTGTTTGTGCTTGTGCAATCGCTCCTCGACCTGATGGCGACTGGGGATGGCTGCTGTCCCCTCGTCCTCCACTGAGAGGCTGGCGGCAGCGGCGGCAAACAACGCCGCCTGCCAGACGTCGGTGGTTTCGGCGTAGCGGACGAGGAAGGCGGCGGCGAAGACGTCGCCGGCACCGGTGGAGTCGACCTCCGTGGCGGGGAAGGCAGGCACATGGCGCCAGTGGCCGTCGTGCCACAGGCGAGAGCCCCTGGCTCCCAGGGTGAAAAAGAGGATGGGCACCTGGGCCGTCCAGCGGGCCAGGGTCTCCTCCGTCTCTGCGGGCGGCAGGTCTTCCTCGGAGACAAACAGGGCCTGGCTGTGCTGGAGGAGGAGGCGCGGCCGCCAGCGCAGGGGCGACGCCCGGTCGACGCGGCCATCGGGGCGGATGGTGCGCAGCCAGCCCTGGGGGGAGATGGCGAGCAGGGAATTCGGGAAGCAGCGCACCACCTCCTCTTCCACCTCGCCCACCAGCGGCCCCAGGAGGACGATGCGGGCTTGGCAGAACTCGTCGGGCACGTCCTGGGCGGCGATGGCGCCGGCCCGTCCCCAGACGTACTGGGTGCGGCCCTGGGGGCCGTAGACGTTCTCGAAGACGGTGGTCCGAGGGGCAGGCAGGAGGCGGACGTCGATGTCGGGCGGGAGGGCGGCCAGGTCGAGGTCGGCGGCGGCGCTGGTGAGGACAGCGGTAGGGACGCCCAGCCTGCTGGCGGTGAGCGAGGTATAGGCAGCGGTGCCCCCCAGGCGGAAGCCGGCGGCCACCTTGTCTTTGACCAGATGGCCGATGACCAGGAAGTGGGGCGCGGCCATGCTGGCCTGTCTAGAGAGAGCGGTCCGACAGGGTCGGACTCCGTGGAGCGGAGCGCTTGAGAGAGATGAGCACCTTGCGGGTCTCTCCCTCGCCCAGGCTGGAGGTGATCACCTGGGGGTCTTCGGCCAGGGCCAGGTGAACGATGCGCCTCTCGTTGGCGGGCATGGGCTCGAGGGTGACGGTGCGGCGGCTGGTCTTGACCTTTTCGGCCAGGCGCAGGGCCAGGCCCTTGAGGGACTCCTCGCGGCGGCGCCTGTACTGCTCGATATCCACGCTGACCAGGGCTTTGGACTTGAGCTGGCGGCTGACCATGTGGTTGACCATGTATTGAAGGGCGGCCAGGGTGGAGCCACGACGGCCGATGAGGATGCCCAGGTCGTCGCCGACCACGTCCAGGACGGCGCTCACCCGCCCCAGGCCGTCGCCGGGGGTCTCCGGCGCCCGCGCAGTCACGGTGGCGTCGATGCCCGTCAGCTCCAGGAGGCGCTCCAGGAACTGGACGGCCATGTCGATGGTGGGGCTCTCCACATCCACCTGCTCGACGGTCCACTTTGCGGGCTCCACCCGCTCGGTGGCGAGGGGCTTCACCAGGACGCGGGCGTTCTCGCCGCCGAGGCCGAAGAGGCCAGTGCGTCCCTCGCTGAGTATCTCCACCTCGACCTGAGAGCGATCCAATTTCAGTTGTTCGAGGGCCTTGACTATGGCTTCATCGACGGTTTTTCCGCTTGCTTCTAGCTCTTGCATGGCGCGACCTCTTTTCCTGTTTGCTTCCAACAGGCTCGGCCGGACGGGCGGCCCCTTCGCGGCGGCTCAGGGCAGGCGTCTGGTCGGCTAGTTCAGCCGGCTCCTTAGGGGATGGCTGCTGGCGGTCCGCTTTGCGGGCTCCGTCTCTGGCGGAGCGGCCGCCCCGCTGGCTGGCCGGGGCGGGCACCGGCATGAGGATGGAGCGCCAGGTAACGCCCTGGGGGCGATAGACGAAGTAGTTGAGGATGACAGCGGTAAGGTTGCTCACCGCCCAGTAGACGGCCAGGCCGCTGGGGACGGTCAGGGTAAACCAGGCGAACATGAGGGGCATCATCCAGGTCATCATCTGGTTGGTGGATTGCGTGCGGGGGTCGGTGGTGGGGGGAGTCATCAGGCGCTGCTGGACGTAGGTGGAGACGCCGACGACGATGGCCAGGATCATGGTTCGGTCTGGCTGGCCCAGGTCCAGCCAGAGGAAGTGGTTCTGTAGGGGCACCGCCCGTTCGATGTAGGACCAGGGGTAGAGCCGCTGCGACAGGTCGAGCATGCTCTCGGGCGTGCCGCCGACGATGATCCGGAGGGCCTGGTAGAGGGCGATCCAGATGGGGAACTGGACGATCATGGGCAAGAGGCAGCCCAGGGGGTTCACCCCCGCCTGGCGGTAGAGCTTCATCGTCTCTTCCTGGCGACGGCGGGGGTCCTTGTACTTCTTCTGGATCTCCTGGATCTGGGGCTGAAGCAGGGAGAGGGCACGGGAGGAGCGCAGCTGGCGGAGGGTGAGGGGCATGGTGACGAGGCGCATGACGATGGTGAACAGGATGATGGCCATCCCGAAATTGCTGAAGACGACGCTGTTGAGGACGATGAGGGCGTTGATTGTGGGGTTGACGAAGATGAGGTTCCAGATGCTCACGCAAGCCACCTCACTTACGGGGCCCCGGTGGGCGTAGCGGTTGGCGTCAGCGTGTTGGTGAGGGTGACCGGGGGCGTGGCCGTCGCTGTAGGAGCGGCGGTGGCCGAAGGGGTGGGCGTAGCCCTCGCTACCGGTAGCAAAGCGGCGCTGCCATCCATGGCTGCTACCTGGTACAGGTCGCCGCCCTGAACGCTGATGTAGACCGTGTCGCCCTTGGGATAGGGGTCGGCCAGGACTGTCCTGGCCAGCTCGGTGGGGGCGCTCCAGAGCAGGCGTCCGTCGGCGGGGTCGAGGCCGTAGAGACTGCCCTTGCGGCTGGCGATGAGGAGGACGTTTCCCACCAGCGTGGGGGCCGCCCGCACCGGGGCAGCGGCGTCGAAGGGTTGCGGCCACTTGGGGCGGCCGTCGTTCAGAGCGAGAGCGTAGACCTTGCCGTCCAGAGAGCCGGCGTAGACCGTGTCACCCTGCACCAGGGGGCGTGCCCAGAACCAGTTGCCGGCCTTGAACTGCCACTTCTGGCGGCCGCTGGCGGCGTCCAGGGCGTAGAGCTTGCGGTCCAGGCCGCCGACGATGAGGGTGCCGTCGGCCAGGACGGGCGGGGAGGCGATGCCTGAGCCTGCCTGGAAGGGCTTGTCCCAGCGCGGTTGGCCGCTGGCGGCGTCCAGGGCGTACACCTTCTTGTCCAGGGAGGTCAGGTAGACGACGCCCTGGGCCACCAGCGGCGTCGCCCAGATGCCGTCGCCGGTGGGGAAGGGCTGGTCCCAGCGCTTGGGCCACTCCTGGCTTCCGCAGCGCGACCCATCGTCGGGAAGGGCCTCGAGGGCGTAGAGACGGCCGTCGTCGGAGCCCACGTACACCACGCCGTCCTGAACGGCGGGGCCGCCGACGATTGGCCCGTCGGTCTTCTTCTCGCAGCGAGGCTCGCCGGTGTCGAGATCGAGGGCATAGAGCCAGCCATCGTAGCCGCCGAAGTAGACGGTACCGTCGGCTACGGCCGGGGTGCCGTAGATGCCCTTCAGATCGATCTTGCTGCCGTCGGGGTGCTTCTGGCCCTTGTCGGGGAACTGCCAGGTCTCCTGGAGGCTATCGAGGTTGACCGCGGCCAGCTTTCCCCGCTCGATGCTGGCGACCAGCCGGTCTCCCGCCACCACCGGCCCGGCCCAGCCCTGGGGCTGGGCGATGCCGGCGCAGGCTGTGCCAAGCAGGAGGGTCGCTGGTACGACCAGAAGGAGCAGGGGCAACCCTAGAAGCTTCGTAGTCCGAATCGTGTTTCCTCCCACCGCCTCCGCCAGAGGCGGATGCGCCTCCGGCGCAAGAGGCGGACTGAGCGGGCGCCTAAGGGACGGGGTCGTAGCCGCCGGCCGAGAAGGGATGACAGCGGAGCAGTCGGCGCAGGGTAAGCCATCCCCCTCTCATCAGGCCGTGGCGCTGGACGGCCTGGTAGCCATAGTGGGAGCAGGTGGGGAGGTAGCGGCAGGAAAGCGGCATCGCCGGGGAGACGTGGCGCTGGTAGAACCGAATGGCTGTCAGTGCTATTGCCTTCACTGTGCCCCCTCCGCCTGCTGGCCGGCGGGGTCTCCCCCGTTCAGAAGGCGGGCGCGAGATATCAGGTTGGTCATCGCCTGCGCTAGCTCGTGATAGCTTGCGCTGGCAGCCGGAGGTCGGGCCAAGAGGACCATGTCCCACCCCGCCAGGAGGGTGAGGGAACGTAGTCCCTCGCGCAATCGCCGCTTGAGCCGATTGCGTACCACCGCCTTGCCCACCCGCTTGCTGACGACGAATCCGTAGCGATGGTGGGGCAGGCTGTTAGGCAAGGCGCGCAACACCAGGAATCGGTTGGCCCAGGCGCGGCCATTTCGGTAGACGGCAACAAAATCCTGGCGTCTCCTCAGCCGTTCCCTCTTGTCCATGTCGCGGCCCCGCCTATGGCGGGGAAGCTAGACGGCCAGACGCCAGCGCCCCTTGAGTCGCCGGCGCCTGATGATGTCGCGGCCGCCGCGAGTGCTCATTCGGGCGCGGAAGCCGTGCTTGCGCTTGCGAGGGATGCGTTTCGGCTGATAGGTACGCTTGGGCACAATCCTCTCCGCTGCCTCAGGCTGCCGCCATTATACTTTAGGGCTCGGCGCAGGGTCAATTGAGTGGGCTTGAGGCGGACAGGCCTGCCTGCCGGTAGGCAGGTTCGCCTAGGGAGTAGGGCTGGTTACCAGGGTGGGATGGTCGGCGCCGCCGTAGAGGAAACGGTAGACGGCGTAGTTCTCCAGCACCAGCTTCAGGTAGCTGCGGGTCTCGCTGAAGCCGATGAGCTCGACGAAGAGGTCCATATCGGAGCCGGCGGCGCCCTGGCTCCAGCCCAGGGCGTTGCCCGGCCCGCCGTTGTAGGCAGCCAGGGCGAAGTAGAGGTTGTCGTCGAAGGAGTGGAGCTGGCTGCCCAGGTAGTAGGCGCCGAAGTCGATGCTCACCAGAGGGCGCAGGAGGTCGCTGGCCTGGAAGTCCTCCCTATTGAGTTCCTGGGCGATCTCCTGGCCGGTGGCAGGGACGACCTGGGTGAGGCCGAGGGCGCCAGCGGGGGAGCTGGCCGCGGGGTTGAAGAAGCTCTCCTGGCGGATGAGGGCCAGGATGAGGAGGGGCGATACGACGTTCTTGGTGGCGGCCGCCTGGATGAGGGAGGCGTAGTCCTGGGGGTAGGCCAGCTCCAGCAGGGAGCGGGGGACCTGGGCCAGAGACATGGCCTGAGGCGACTGGGCCAGGAGGCGGGTGGCGGCGCGAGCGGCCAGATCGGTGAGGCCGAGGTCGTGGAAGGCGCGGGCCAGGCGGTAGAGGCGCCAGGGCTGGGAGCCGCTCTCTTCGATGAGGGAGAGGAATTCGTCGCTGGCCTCTGAGGATAGGCCCATCTGGTGGAGCTCCAGGGCGCGCTGCCAGGTGGGCTGGCTGGGGAGAGGCGGGCTGGCGGCTACTTCCTCCGGCCCCCAGAGGGAGGTCAGCCAGGCCTCGGCTGCATCCCAGGCGGGGGCGGAGGTTGCCTGGATGCTCTCCTCGGGCGGGGCGGTGGCGTCTGCGCCGGAGGAGGACCAGACCTCGGCGCGCAGGGCGTAGAGGCTATCGGGGGCGGCGGCCAGAGCCTGCTGGAAGTGGGCGGAGGCGGCTTCGCTGTCATAGAAGAAGTCCTGGTCCACCTTTCCCAGCCAGAGATGGGCCTGGGCCTGCTGCTCGGGGCTGGGGAAGGCGTCCAGCATGTCACTCCAGGCGACGGCGGCCGCCGGATCACCGGCCTGGTAGGGGATGAGGCCGGCGAGGAAGGCTGCCCTGGCGGCGAAGGGCGAGTCGGGGTAGGTCTGCCAGAGCTGGCGGTAGGCGGCGGCAACATCCAGGGACAAACCCACCTCTTCCAGAAGGCTGACGTGGGCCCAGGAGGCGTCGTCGGCCAGGTCGCCGGTGGGGTCGAGCTGGAGGGAGGCCTCGTAGTCGGCAAGAGCCTCGTCTTTGGCGGTGGCCTCGTCGGGCTGGTCGAGGCGCTCACGGATGGCCCCCCGATAGTAGTGGGCGGCAGCCGCTGCCGAGGCTGGCGGGTCGGCGGCCAGGAAGGAGTCGAAGACGGCGAGGGCCTCGGTGTAGGCGCGCTGGCGGTAGCGGACGATGCCCTGGGCCAGGAGGTCCACGGGGACATCTGTCGCCAGGAGTAACTCCAGGGCGTTGGCTGCCTGGGGCGATGCAGGGTAGAGGTTGACGATGTCCAGGAGGGACTGCTGCCAGCGGCTCTGGTCGCCCAGGCGGCGGCTGATGGTGGCGATGCGGAAGAGGGCCAGAGCTTTGTCGGCATCCGAGGGGCTTTCCTGGAGGAAGATGTCGTACTGCTGAATGGCTCTATCATCCTGGCCGGCGGCTGCGTAGGCGTCGGCCAGCTTGAGGGATAGGGTGGCTGCCAGCGAAGGTGGCAGGTCGGGCGCCTGGGCCTTCTCCAGCTCCTGGGCGGCTTTATCGGGGTGGTCGGCCTGGGCCAGAAGCTCGGCCAGGTCCAGGCGGGCGTAGACGGCGGCCGGCCCTTCCTCTTCGGCGTAGGCTTGGAGGGCCTTCTGGGCCTTGTCCACCTTGCCCAGGGCGGCGTAGACACGACCGAGGAGGAAGCGAGCGCGGAGGGCGTCTGCCTGGGGCGGCTCGTTGTCAAGGTAGGCTTCGAGGGTATTGGCGACCTGCTGGTACTGGCGGAGGGTCAGGTAGGTTTGGGCAAGGCCGTAGCGGGCTTGCTGCTGAGTGTCGCGGCCGCCCTCCTGGATCAGGCGCTGGTAGAGGGCGATGGCCTCCTCGTACTGGCCGTTGCGGTGGTACTGGCGGGCGGCGGCCAGATCGGCGGTAGCCTCGGCAGTGGCCTGGGGAGTGGCGGTGGGCGCCCCGGTTTGGGGAGGGGGCGACGTTCCGCCCTTACAGGCCAGCAGGAGACCTGCCAGGGCGATGGCCAGGAGGGCGACTGATGCTTTGGGGAGCGATCTCATCTCCATACGCGAGGCGGGCTTGGGTCGGTGGGACAGGCATTCTCGATGCCGCCCCGACAGGTCGGGGCGGCATCGAGAACCGAATTCATACCCTCGTCTTCATGCCATCAACAATCTGATTCATCTCTGCGGGTTTCCGCTCTGTTCAAGGCCACAGGGCGGGGTTAGGCAGCTCGCCCACCAGCCGTGAACCGATTGGGGGTCGTCTTGGTCGTTGACAGCGCCCGAAGCAAAATGATACGTTATCCGAGACTCCTCAGGCAAGGCGGCGGCGATGAATGTGATTCGGTGCACAGTGGTGGATGGCCGGGGCGCTGTCAGCTTTGTGGCCCATGGTGATGCCCTGGCGGCGCTGACGGCTGCCTGCGCGACGAATCCTTCCAGCCTGGAGGAGCTGCTGGAGCGGGCCGAGCCCTACTATCACAATCTGAAGGAGCAGGTGCTCAACGGGCTGGCGATCTTCGAGGAGCGAAACGTCGAGGGCAAGTATCAGGCGATCCACGCGGCGCTGGAGTTCTGCGCCCCGCACCAGCATCCCGTGTTTCGAGTGGTCGATGACGTGACCCGCGAGACCAGCCTGCGGCCGGTGAAGGCGGGGGCGGTGCTCTTCAACCTGCGGGCCAAGCGGATCGTCCAGATCATCAACAGCTATCGGGAGATACGGCGGACGGGTCGGGCCCAGGTGTTCGACGGCAGCAACCTCACGGGCAGCGTGTACAGCTATCGCCTGCCGAAGGAGTGGGCCCTGGTGCCCTGAGAGGCGGCACTCAGTACAGAAACCTTTTGGCCGCTGGGCGCGTTTTTAATAGGGAAATCGTATGCTGCCACAAAGTTCATCCCTTGGGTCCTGGCAGGGACGTCCGGTCTGGGCAGAGATCGACCTGGACGCCCTGACTAAGAATGTTGGCGCTCTCAAGGGCCAGGCCAACGGGGCGGCGGTTCTGGCCGTGGTGAAGGCCAATGGTTACGGCCACGGGGCGGTGGCGGTGGCGCGAGCGGCCCTGGCCGCCGGTGCCGACCGGCTGGGCGTCATCTGCGTGGACGAGGGGGAGCAGCTTCGGCGGGCGGGCATCAGCGCTCCCATCCTGGTAATGGGGCACGTGCCGTTGGGCGAGGCGGAGCGGCTGGTCGACCTGGGGCTCACCCCGGCGATTACCTCTCGGGAGATGGCCCTGGCGCTGGCCGGCGTCGCCAGGGAGCGGGGGACGAGGGTGGCCGTCCACCTGAAGGTGAACACCGGCCTCAACCGCTACGGCCTGTCGCCCAGCGAGGCGATCGATTTCGCTCGCTGGCTGCGCGACCTGGCGAGCATCGAGGCGGAGGGGCTGTTCACTCACTTCGCCTCGGCCGACGAGGCGGACAAGAGCTACACCGTGACCCAACACAAGCTCTTCCTGTCGGTGGCCGGGGAGGTCGACTGGATTCCCATCCGCCACCTGGCCAACACGGCCACCCTTCTGGACCTGCCCGACATGAGCCTGGAGATGGTGAGGCCGGGGCTGGGCATCTACGGCTGCTACCCTTCGAGCGAAGTGAAGCGGAGCCTGCCCCTGAGGCCAGTCCTGTCCCTGAAGAGCCGGATAGTGCGGCTGGCCCCCCTGGCCGTCGGCGACTGTGTGAGCTATGGGCGCACCTGGCGAGCGTCGCATCCCAGCGTGGTCGGCCTGGTAATGTGCGGCTACGCCGACGGGCTGCCTCACAGCCTGTCCAATCGGGGCAGCGTGCTGGTGCGAGGGCGGCGGGCGCCGATTGTGGGGCGGGTGTGCATGGACATGTGCATAGTGGACGTCACGGACATCGCCGAGGCCGCTGTGGACGATGAGGTGGTGATAATCGGCCGCCAGGGGGAGGAGCGCATACCGGTGGAGGAGGTGGCGGAGCTGGCCGGTACGAGCAACTACGAGATCCTGTGTGGCATCTCGGCCCGGGTGCCTCGGCTGTACCTGCGGGAGGGGCATGTCGTCTCGCGACAGACGCTGGTAGCGGAGCCTGAGGAGGAGGTGCCGCTTCCGCCAGAGGCTAGCAGGGTCCTGGGTTGACATAGGGTTGACATTATTCTAGGTTTTCTTTCGTGAGTCCGCATTTACGTCCTGAGGAGCAGGACTACCCCCTGGAGGAGGAGCCCCGGGGGATGAGCAGGGTACATCGAAGTCCCCTGCTCATCTTTGGGATCGCCATCTTCGCTGCCGCCGCCTTCTACTCCGTAATGGTCGTGGCCAGCCAGGCCGGCATTTTCCTGCCGGGCAAGGATCTGGGCCTGCCGCTGGTCGGTCAGCTCCCCGGCGTGGATAACGGCACGATCGAAGAGCGGATGAACATCCTGGTGATGGGGCTGGACCGGCGGGTGGACGAGCCCGTGGATTCCCCCACTCGCACCGACACGATGTTCATAGTCACCGTCGATCCCTTCAGCAAGACAGCGGGGGTGTTGAGCATCCCGCGCGACCTGTGGGTGGAGATACCCGACGGCCAGGGCGGCTACTTCAAGGATCGGGTGAACGTGGCCTACGAATACGGGCCACTCAAGAAGTATCCGGGGGGCGGGCCGGGCCTGGCTATGGCCACCATAGAGCACAACTTCGGCATCAAGATCGACCACTACGTAGTGGTGGACTTTGTGGGTTTCATGGAGCTGGTGGATGCCATCGGCGGCATCGATGTGGACGTGCCGGAGCAGGTGATGGATCCTGCCTACTGTCTGACCGAGAACTGCGACGACTTCGGGATCGCGCTGTTCGAGCCGGGTCTGCAGCATATGGACGGCGAGCGGGCGCTGTCCTACGTGCGCATCCGCTACGGCTCCAACGATCTCCAGCGCATCGAGCGGCAGCAGGAGGTGATGCGGGCGGCGATGCGAGGTGCCGTCGACCGCAGCCTGCTCCTGCCGAACCGAGCCATCTCACTCTACGATAAGTATCAGGAGGCGATCGACACCGATATCAGCGTTTTCTGGGCGCGCAGGTTGGCGGTTCTAGCCAACGATATCCCGCCGGAGAACATCAACACCATCTCGCTGGCGCCGGCGGTGACGGATGCGGTAATCGGGGGAGCCCAGGTGCTGGTCCCCGACTGGGATAAGGTGGAGGAGCTGAAGCGACAGCTCTTCTTCGATGGGCGGTTGCTGTCCGAGGGGGCCTTTGTGGAGGTGCAGAACGGCACTGAGGCGCCGGGGCTGGCTACCAGCGTGGTCGATTACCTGGCCGGCCAGGGCTTCCCGGAGGCTGATCTGACGGTCAGCAATGCGAGCGACGGTCTATATCACGAGCAGACGCTGATCTACGACTTGACGGGCAAGACATACACGGCGGAGAGGCTAGCCGAATGGCTGGGCCTGCCCCAGGAACGGGTGCAAGAGGTAGGGGGGAGCGTTGTGTCTCCCGCCCCTACCTCCGTGGCTGATATTGTGGTTGTGCTGGGGGCCGACGCCCAAGTCCCCCAGAGCTAAGCCGCGTCTACGGCAGGGCTTCCGCCAGAGGCGCATCCCCGCCAGAGGCGGGGAAAAGCCCTGCCGCTACGCGCCGGCGGTTAACCCCTACTACTCGAACCAGCTATTCATTTGCATGAGGATGCCCATGTCACCGGTGAAGGTGAACTGGCCACCCATGAAAGCGGTGGTCCCGTCCAGCTCGCGGCGGAGGATCTTGAGCCAGACGTCAGAGGGGGTGTTGATGGTGATGTTGGCGCTGGGGGCTTCGCCCTCGGTCATCGTGCACTTGCCTTCCTTGACCTCCATGATCCAGTTGCCGGCCTCGGCGCCTGTCACCTTGAACTGGATGACGGCGCTAACACCGGCCGCCCTCTCGGCCTTGAAGGCCTGGGGCATGTTGGTGAAGGCCTCCTTGAGGCTTGATGGAAGCTGCTGAGTCA
>CAYGYF010000009.1:0-16340 GCA_964354065.1 uncultured Dehalococcoidia bacterium
CTCGCTTCGGCTATCGCATGGGCCACGACACGCTGGTTGACAGCATGATCCTGGAAGGCCTGTGGTGCGCCTTCGAGGATCACCACATGGGGGTGTGGGCCGAGAATATCGCCACTGAGTTCGAGGTCTCCCGCCAGGACCAGGACGAGTTTGCCGCTGCTAGTCACCAGAAGACGGCCCGCGCCTGGGAGACAGGCGCCTTCGCCGAGGAGGTGGTGTCGGTGGAAGTGCCCCAGCGCAAGGGCCCACCCACGGTTGTCGGAAAGGACGAGCACTTCCGCCCGGACACCACCGTCGAGAAGCTGGCGGCTCTGCGGCCGGCCTTCAAGCCCGACGGCACCGTCACCGCCGGCAACGCCTCCGGCATTAACGACGGCGCGGCGGCGGTGGTCGTCATGTCGCGCCGCCGGGCGGAGGCCCTGGGCGTCGCGCCCCTGGCCTCCATCCGTTCCTACGCCTCTGCGGGCGTAGAGCCGCGCATCACGGGCATGGGGCCGGTGCCCGCCGTTCGCAAGGCGCTGGCAAAGGCCGGCCTGGAGCTGAACGACATCGACCTGATCGAAGCCAACGAGGCCTTCGCCTCTCAGTCGCTGGCCGTGGGGCGCGAGCTGGCCTGGGACTGGCAGCGGGTCAACGTCAACGGCGGCGCGCTCGCCTTGGGCCACCCCATTGGCGCCAGCGGGGCCCGCATTTTCACCACCCTCCTGTACGAGATGAAGCGACGGCAAGCCCGACGAGGCCTGGCCACCCTCTGCATCGGTGGCGGCATGGGCATCGCCATGATCGTGGAGCGCGCAGCCTAGCTCGTACTATCCCCGAGTTATAGCGACAGCGGGCCGCTTGAAGTGAGACCCTTCGCTGTGCTCAGGGTGACGGTATGACGCCTGTCATTCTGAGCGCAGCGAAGAATCTGACTTCGCACGTGGATTGCCATCACCGAGCGCTAGTGCCCTCCAGCCAGCGCCGCAGCAGGGACAGGGCCGCTGTGGCCGAGCTCTCCTTGTTCTCCTCGCGCCCGCCCTGCCAAACGTGCCGCTCGCAGATGAGGACGTCGGGCGCCGCCGCCAGGGCAACGTAGGTCGTCCCCACCGGCTTCTCGGCCGTGCCCCCCGTCGGTCCGGCGATGCCGCTGACCGCCAGGGCCATGTCGGCTGCCAGCAGGCGGCGGGCGCCCTGGGCCATCGCCAGCGCCGCCGCCTCGCTCACCGCCCCCTCTCGTTCCAGCACCTCCGCTGGCACGCCCAGGATCTTCTCCTTGACCGAATTGTGGTAGGCGATCACGCCCCCCAGAAAGGCAGCCGAGCTTCCCGCCACCTGGGTGAGGCGGTGGCCGACGAGCCCGCCGGTGCACGATTCGGCCACCGCCAGCGTCCGGCTGCTCTCCACTAGCAGGCGAATGATCTCATCCTCCAGCAACGACATCTCCCCGATCTGCATGGAGCGGGCAAGCTTGGCCCTACTAGAGCGATGCGCTATGGTAGGTGGTGATTGGTAGCCACCATTATAAGGATGCGGGGATGTCTAGACTATCGGTGGGGCTGTCCGGTGGCGACCCGGCGGAGATGATCGGCTGGGCGCAGAGAGCCGAGGCCGCCGGCTTCGATGCAATCTGGTCCTCCGAGATGACTGGCAACCCCTTCATCCCCCTGGCTGCCGTCGCTAGCTATACCCAACGCATCCAGCTAGGCACCTCCATCGCCCTGGCCTTCGTGCGCAGCCCCTGGGTCACCGCCCTCAGCGCCCTCGACCTGGACTTGCTCAGCGGCGGCCGCTTCATCCTTGGCCTGGGCACCGGCCTCAAGCGCCTGAACGAACGCTGGCACGGCGTGGCCTACGGCAGGCCCGCGCCCCACGTCAAGGAGTGCATCGAGGCCATCCGCCTGATTATGGAGAAAGCCCCCAGCGGCCAGCCCATCCGCTACTCGGGCCAATACTACGATATCGACATCCAGGGTTGGTCGCGCTCCGCCGGTCCCGCTCGCGAGCGCATCCCCATCTATCTGGCCGGCCTGCGGGAGGGGATGGTGCGTACCGCCGCCGAGGTAGCCGATGGCTTTCTTGGGCACCCCATCTGTTCCCTTCAGTGGACCCGCCAGGTCATCCTCCCGGCTCTGGCCAAGGGCCTGGCGTCCTCCGCCAGAGGCAGACACTCTCACCAGGGCTTCCACTTCTGTGCTGGCCTGTGCTGCGCCATCGACCGCGACGTGCGGCAGGCGCGGCGAGCCGCTGCCGGTAGCATCGCCTTCTATGCCACCGTCACCGCCTTCGAGCCGCTGTTCCTCAGTCACGGCTTCGAGACGGCCCTTCAGGCCATACACCAGGCCTTCCTTCGGGGTGACACCCAGGCCATGCTCGACGCCGTGAGCGATGAGATGATCGAGGCCTTCGCAGTGGCCGGAACCGTCGATCAGGTTCGCAAGAAGGTGGGGCTATACGGCGAAGTGGCCGATTCTATCGCCCTGAGTTGGCCCGAGCAGTTCCTGCCGGCGGAGCAGGCTCAGGCCTATCGCGAGGCCGTCCTGGCGGTGTTTGGCCGCTAGGCGGACCATCGATCGCGTTCCGTTGGGTCGTGCTTTTGGGGGGTGGACGACTCGACCGCCCCGTAAACGGGGCGGCATCGATAGTCTGTTGATACCACCCCGATAGGTCGGGGTGGTGTTGCCCCTCAAAAGCATGAGTTGGCGAAACGCTATCGGACCCCCAAGCCAGGTTGTCAAGGGCCTCACGCTGTGCTAATATGACGGAAAAGGTTAACGTTCCGGCGTCGGCAGTCTCCAAGGGCAAAAGCCCCGAAATCACGAGTCGCTCGATGACCGAGGCTTAACCGAAACCAGACAAGGAGGTCATCGAGTGACTTTCCAGGATAGGACTCTCGTTTGCGCCGACTGCGGCGCCGAATTCACCTTCTCGGCGGCTGACCAGGAGTTCCACGCTGCCAGAGGCTATCAGGACCCTAAGCGCTGCCCCGCCTGTCGTCAGTCTCGGCGGGCTGAGCGCGGTGGCGGGGGCTACGGACGGTCGCGCGGCGAGCGCGTCATGTACGACGCCGTTTGCAGTCAGTGCGGCGCTCAGACGCAGGTGCCCTTCGAGCCCAGGCTGGACAAGCCGGTCTACTGCGACGACTGCTTCAGCAAGCAAAGGGCCAGCCGGCCCCGCTGGTAGCACGCGGCAGGGGCGCAGCATGCTGCGCCCGTACCTGTCTACCCTCGATAGCTAGAGGCAAGCGGCGCGCCTGTGCAGCTTGGCCCTTTGTCTCTGGCTCCTGATATCATATCCCCAAAGGCCTACCACCGTTTGACCTCGGGAGGGCACGCTATGTCCGGGCCGCTGGAGGGAATCCGCGTCCTCGACCTCACCTGGGTGCTGGCCGGGCCCTTCGCCAGCATGATCCTCTGCGACCTGGGCGCCGAGGTCATCAAGGTAGAGAGGCCGCCTCTGGGCGATGTGGCCCGCTACGTCGGCCCTTTCGTTGATGGCGAAAGCGCCTACTTCTTCAGCATCAACCGCGGCAAGAAGAGCATCAGCCTCGACCTGAAGACCGAGCGCGGCAAGGAGCTCTTCCTGCGCCTGGCGGAGACTGCCGACGTGGTCATGGAGAACTTCACCCCCGATACCATGGACAAGCTGGGCCTGGGCTACGACGTTCTCCGCCAGCGAAACCCACGCCTGATCTACGCCGCCACCTCTGGCTTCGGTCAGACCGGCCCCGACAGGCTCCGGCCGGCCCTGGACATCGTGGTGCAGGGCATGGGCGGCGTCATGAGCATCACCGGCGAGCCCGACGGGCCGCCCGTGCGCCCGGGCTTCTCCCTGGGCGACATCGCCGCCGGCCTGTACAGCGCCATCGGCGTGGTCGCCGCCCTGCACGAGCGGGAGAAGAGCGGCTGGGGCCAAATGCTCGACATAAGCATGCTGGACTGTCAGGTCGCTATCCTGGAAAACGCCTTCGTCCGCTACTTCGCCACCGGCGAGATACCCAAGCCGACGGGCACCCGCCATCCTTCGGCTACGCCCTTCCAGGCCTTTCCTACCAGGGATGGCTGGCTCGTCCTCGCCCTGAGCTGGGGGGTGGAGAACCAGTGGGAGCTCCTCTGCGCCACCATCGGCCGCCTCGACCTGATTGACGATCCCCGTTTCGATGCGCCCGCCCTGCGCACCGAGCACCACGCCGAGCTGGAGCCCATCCTCAACGAGGTGCTGCGCCGGAAGACCACGGCCGAGTGGCTCCAGGAGTTCGATGCCATCGGCCTGCCCTGCGGCCCCCTCAACGACATCGCCCAGGCTGCCGAGCATCCCCAGGTGCTGGCCCGCCAGATGCTGGTGGAGGTGGAGCACCCGCGCATCGGCTCTCTCAAGGTGCCTGACACGCCGGTCAAGCTATCGCGCACGGCGGGCGGGATCAAGGGGCCGCCACCAGCGCTGGGGCAGCACACCTACGAGGTGCTGTCGACGCTGCTGGGCCTCTCGGCGCAAGAGTTGGAGGAGCTGAAGGCGGCGGGCATAATCCTGGGCCAGGGGGAAGCGTAGGTCACCGCCCTAGCCGCGACCTACGTGAAGGTGACGGAAGTAGTAGGCCAAGGGCTCGCGGGGGCCTTTCCGGACCATAGCAGGCGAAATATAGTCGGAGGCCCAGGCTTATTGCGACCGTGGCCTGGGCCTCCCCCGCTGCCAGGGGGGCGGCGTACCCCTAGCCTTGAGAAGATGCGGCACTGGGCACGCTATCCGCGCGCCCGGGAACGAACAAGCGGTAGGCCTTTTCGAAGGCTTCCGGCGTGATGGCCGGCTCGGTGTTGTCATACTTGGCGCTCTCGACAACGATGTCCAGAAGGTCGCGAGCATAGGAGCCCCGCGGCTTGACGCTGCCGTCGTCATACAGCCGCTGCACAACGTAACCCAGGGCTTCCTCGCTGGTCATGACGCCCCGCTCCTGGCAGGCCCGGCGCAGGATCTCCCGGAACTCGCCGGGGCCAGGGTTGGGAACCTCCACCTTGTAGAGGATGCGGCGGAGGAAGGCCTGATCGAGAAGAAGCTCCACCCTAAGATTGGTGGCGAACAGGAGGTGAACGTCGAAGGGGATGGAGATCTTTTCGCCTGTTTGAAATGCCAGGGAGTCCCAGCCCCGCTCCAGGGGAGCCAGCCAGCGATTGAGCAGATCCTCAGGCCGAATCCTCTGGCGGCCGAAGTCGTCCACCACCAGCATGCCGCCCTGGGCCTTGAGATGGGGCGGCGCTTGGTAGAAACGGGATACGGGGTCATAGGCCAGTTCCAGCGACTCCAGCCCCAGCTCCCCGCCCACCATCACGGCGGGCCGGCGGACAATTGCCCAGCGCTGATCGCGTCTGGAGATATCCCCTGCCTCGTCAGCGCCTATAGATGGCAGACTTTGCCCTCTTGCCTCGTGAGCAGGGAGATGTACGGAGGAATCGAAGACCCGGATGATCTGGCCCTGAGCGTAGATGGCGTAGGGAACCAGGACAACACCCTCCAGATGGCGCGCCAGCGTCTCGAGCACGAACGTCTTGCCGTTGCCCGAGGGTCCGTATAGCAGGGTGCAACGCCCCGAATGGAAGGCTCGCGCCAGGGCGTCGGCCACCTCGGGGGCCAGCACTAGCTCCGATAGGGCCTCCTCTATGCTCTGCCGTGAAGGTGGCGGTCTTGTTGCCCGCTGCTGCTCCGCCACCTCGATGTACTGCTCTGCGGTCACCGGCGCTGGCCCAGCGTAGCGGCACCTCTGCAGAGCGTCGGCCACTCGCTCCATGCCAGTAGAGGTAAGGCGATAGCGATAGTTACCAGTCATGGCGTTGCTTGCGCTAACTATCTCGCACAGGTGGTCATCGGCGAGCATGGTCAGGACCTCCTGGACAATGCCCGTCGGCAGAGCCATCCTCTCGGTCACATGAGTGGCCGCGGGCAGCCCCGCGTAGTGGATGGTCTTCAGGGCGAGGTCGATGAGGAAAGCGCGCGACAGGCCGGTGTCAGCAAGCGCCCGCGGCTGGGCAGGCAGAAACGGGGCAATCTCCTCCTCTTCCTCGGCCGTCACGGTCGTGAAAGACTGGCCGCCATTCGACTCATCGATCGGCCGTGGCGAGGGGGGCGGAGCCGGTTCCGCCTCTCTGTCAGCAGGGAAGAGCTCCTCATCTCGGAAGCGGTCGTCAGGGAATTCCACTCTCAATGCCTCCTCTATTGAGCCATTGGACAAGACAAGCGCGATCTCCCCCTTCGGCGGGATGCGTCGGGAGCCTCGATAGAAGAGACGTTGGAGCACCAGCAACGTTACAGTGGGGGTGGAGAATTCGCCCCCGCTTGCCAAGACCTCGGTATGTCCCAGATCCGCTGCGCCCGGCCGCAGGTGGTATGGCGGGTGCTGGGCGAGGCCTTCCGCGAGCTGCGAGGGGCCGCTTCCCTAGGCCAGCCTTAGATCTCGAACGCGCCCGACAGCAGGAATATGCAGATGGTGCCGCCGATGATGCCCAAGGCGGTGTAGTGCTCGTGCCCCTCCCTTCGGGCGGCGGGAATCAGTTCGTCCAGGGTTATGAAGATCATCACGCCGGCGGCAAAGCCCATGGCTGCCGGAATGAGGGACTCGAAGCCCCGCAAGAACACGGCGGCAAAAATGGCTCCTGCCGGTTCGGCCAGACCCGACAGCAGGCTGACGCGGAAGGCGGCCAACCGGGAGACGCCGCTCGTGTAAAGCGGCAAGGCGGTGGCCACGCCCTCGGGTATGTTGTGTAAAGCCATAGCCACCGCCACCAGGACGCCGAACCTCGCCTGGTGCAGATAGCTGGCTCCCACGGCTATCCCCTCGGGAATGTTGTGAAGGCCGATGCCCACGGCAATAAGCACCCCCGTAGTGAACAGTCGCCGGTCCAACACGCCAGGCTCCTGAACGGCAAAGCGTATGTGCGGCAGGAAGACGTCGATGCAGAACATCACCAGCGCCCCTACGGCGAAGGCGGCGGTGGCGGTGCCGAACCCAGCCTCATCCCAGGCCTCTTTCAGCAGGACCACGAAGGCCAAGGCGATCATGACGCCGGCTGTGAACCCCATGAGAAAGCCGAACGCCCTCTCGTCCGGCCGCCGAATGACGGCGACCAGCCCTCCGAGGCCGGTAGCCAGGCCGGCGCCGGTGCTCAAGAGGAAAACGCTGGAGAGATCTCCCATCAGCCTCGCGGCAGGCCCAGTCCCCTCATCGCGATGATGTTGCGCATGACCTCGCTGGTGCCGGCGGCGATGGTCAGAGTCACGGCGAACAGGTACATCACTACTCCTCTACACCTGGCCCTCGGTTCGTCGGCGGTAGTATATAATACAGCCGCTCTCGGTGCTACATGAAAGGGCTGGCTTTCCTGGCTGCGGCGGTTGCACTGCTGGCGGCCTGCGCGGGCGGGGGCGGCGCATCTCTCCCCACCCCAGCGTCCACTCAGGCTCCCGGCATCGCCTTCCGCACGCCCGCGCCGACTCCTACCCCGCCGCCCTTCGTCGCCCCGGAAGACATCCCACCCCTCACCCTGGACGACATCTTCGGATCGGCCACCACTGGCGACCTAGACTTGGATCCCGCCAGAATCCACACCCTCATCGCCACCGGCGACGTTATCCCCGCCCGCTGGGTGGACAGGCAGATCCGCGCCCTGGGCGACGACTTCTCCTACCCCCTGTCGGCCACGGCCGACATCCTGCGCGCCGCCGACCTCACGGTCGTCAACCTGGAGGCGCCTCTCGTGGAGGGCTGTCCGCCGCAGGAAGCGGGCACCTTCACCTTCTGCGGACAGCCCGGCTTCGCTGCTGCTCTGGCCGAGGCAGGGGTGGACGTGGCGACCCTGGAGAACAACCACATCGCCAATTTCGGGCCGGAGGGGGTCGCCGCCACCCAGGCCCTCCTCGCCGAGCAGGGCATCGACTACGCTGACCGCTACACCCTGGCGGCGCGGGATGTGGGCGGCCTGCGCTTCGGTGTCGTTGCCTTCAACGGCGTCGGCGAGGCCTTCGACCGGGAGCTGGTGCGCCAGCGCATTGAAGAGGCCCGCCAGCAGGTCGACATCCTAGTGGCCGCCTTCCACTGGGGCGGCGAGTACGTGTCCATCCCCCAGGCGGCCGCCGGCGTCGCGCCGGACGACCCGGTGGAGGTCGCCCACCTGGCAGTGGACGCCGGCGCCGACCTCGTCCTGGGCAACCACCCCCACTGGGTGCAGGCGGTGGAGGTCTATCGAGGCAAGCTCATCGCCTACGCCCACGGCAACTTCATCTTCGACCAGATGTGGAGCCGCGAGACGTCGCTGGGAGTCGTCGGCCGCTATACCTTCTACGGTGATAGGCTGCTGGGGGCCGAGTTCCTGCCGGTGGTCATCGAGAACTATGCTCGCCCTCGTCTTCTCGAAAGCGAGGAGGCCCTGGCTGTCTTCGATGGTGTGCACCAGGCCAGCCTGAGCCTGCAAGAGCTGCTGGCTGGTAGACAGTAGCGATCTTGTAGTGCAGGGCCCCAGCCCTGGGCTAGGCGGCTCACGGCTGGGGCTGTGAGCCTACGACATTCCATGCTCGAAGTCCATGCCTTGCCTCCTGATCCAGATGGGGCGGAGGCCTTATGGCCATTGAGAGAATAAAGGCCCAAGCCCGGCATAGCGCGATGTAGCGGAAGTAGCGGAAGCCTTTAGGCTTCCACCCCATGTCATGGAGGCCTGAAGGCCTCCGCTTGGGAGACTGTATCGTATGGCAGCAGGAGAGACGATGAGGGGGCGCCAGATAGTGGCTAGGCGTCGCCACCTAGTGGCCGAAGCCGGGTCCATATATCGTCGTGCACTCGGCGGCCACGCTGCCGTAGCCCCCGGCCGGGACGGTGACCATGGCGCTATCGAAGCCTTCGCCGGACGACACGATGGACACCACGTAGGGGCCGGCATCCAGGATCAGCCCCGAGCTGAAGGTTCCACCTGCTCCGGTCACCCCTGACCAGAAGACCTGTCCCCCTTGGCTGATAGCGACCTGTGCCCCAACCACTCCCTGGCCCTGGCAGGTCACCTGGCCCTGCACGCTTCCCGGGCTGGGGGTGGGCGGCGGAAGGGTCGGGCTGGGCGTAGGCTCCGGCGAGGGGCTGGGGCTGGGCGAAGGGCTCAGGGTTGGAGTGGCCTCGGGGGTCGGCGACTCCGCCGGCGTGAGCGAGGCGCCAGGCGTGGGGGAAGCGCCTGATGCCGGCGAGGGCTTGGGCTTGGGCGTCGCGGTGATCGTCTCCTGGGCGCCCAGCGTCGCCGCGGCAGTGAGGACAGGAGCTGGGCCGGAAACGCGCGTTGGGGCCGGAGTGGGAGTGGGCGTGGCCGTGGCTGTCGGGAGCGGCGGGCCGTAGATCGGATTCGCCGAGCCTCCATCCTGCCACAGGAGAGCGACAACGACCACTACGCCGGCGATGAAGCCACCGCCAACGAGCAGCATCAGGGGAAGCCTCCAGATCGTCCCTCCCCTTCCGGCCAGCGGGCGAAGGCCGGCAACGGCTGTCTGCGAGAAGAGCCGCTCGGCCAGTCCCGGCGGCGCCGGCGTCGGCACCAGAGTTGTTATAAGCTCAGACGTGGACGAAAGGTTTTCCAGCACCCTGCGGCAGTCAGCGCACTCAGCCAGGTGCTCGGCCACCCGCCGGCGCTCTACTCCCCTCAGTTCGTCGTCATGATAGCCCGAGAGGAGGTGCCCCAAGCGACGGCACCTCTCCTTCCTCTCCTTGCCCGGCACGTGGGCAGAGTAGGCGCGTCGGAAGCGCAGGCGGGCCTCGTGGAGCAACTTCCGCACGCTGTCCTCGGGGAGATGCATCCTCGCCCCGATCTGGGCGTAGCTCAGGTACTCCAGCTCCCGCAGGAGGATAACCCGCCGGTGGCGAGCGGGCAGGCCGGCCGCCGCCTGCCATACCCTCTGGCGGATATCCGCCCGCTCCAGACCCGCCTGAGGCTGGGCCTCGCCTTGGTCACTGACCTCTCTACCGTCTCTCACGTAGACCGCTCGCATTACAGAGATTAGACGATCGAAGACCCCTAAACGTTGCACCTTTTGCCAAGAGAGCCATCGGGTCTCGCCTCATAGTGTAACCGGTGGCTGGCTCTCTGCCTCGCTGGGCGCGAGCAGCGGCCGCCGCAGGGATATGAGCCACAGAGTAGCGGCGATGAGCAAGGTAGCGGCGGCGAAGGGCGTCAGGGCCGTGAACACCGCCGAGGTGGTGTTCCACCTGTCGGCGAAGAAGCCCGCATAGGTCGAGCCGACCGAGGCCAGGCCAAAGGAGGCGAAGAAGGAGATGCCGTAGCTGCGGCCCAGCAGGCGGGCTGGTGTGTAGTCAGCTATGAGGCCGGTGAACACCGGCTGCCCCGCAAAGTTGAAGAAGATGAGCGCCGCCGCGAAGACTACCAGCGGCCCGCCCTCGATGATGCCCGTGAGGAACAGTGAGGGCACCGCCAACATGACGATGAGGGGGGCCAGCCGTTCCAATTGCACTCGCTGGGACAGCGCGCCTCCCACGTATTGCCCGGCCGCGCCCGTGAGGAGGGCTACTGTGGTTAACGCGTCACCCAGGTTGGCGCTTACCTCATCGTGAATATGGCTGGGCAGGAAGGTGATGACACCTCGGTAGACGAAGCCGTTGAAGACGAAAGCCAGGTACACCAGCAGTAACGGCACCAGCGTCGAATTGGTCTTGGGCGTTGCCACCCTTGCGGTGGCGCCCTCGGAGACCAGCGGGTCATGGGGGGAAACCACCTCACTTTCGCCCTGCACGGGTAGTCTGGTAGCGCTCAGCATGAGGGCGACGGCCCCAGCCAGCCCGGCCATCAGGAAGTAGGCGGCCCGCCAGTCAAAGGCGGAGGCCAGTCCGCCGGCGATAAGGGGCGTCAGGGCGAGGCCCAGGTTGCCGGAGACGCCGTGGTAGCCCAGGCCCAGCCCTCGTTGTCTCACCCCCTGGGCGATAAGGGATATGCCCGCCGGGTGGTACAGCCCTATGGTCAGGCCCAGGAGGGCCAGCGCCCCCGCCAGGAACCACTGGTTGGGCGACAGGCCCACCAAGACGGCGGCTCCGGTCGCACCCACAAAGGTGTAGTAGAGCACTCGCCGAGAGCCCAGGCGGTCGGTGAGGAAGCCGGCGGGGATGGCCGTGGCCCCGAAGGCCCAGCCGAAGATGCTGGCGATCACCCCCATCAAGACGTCGCTGGTGCCAAAGTCCAGTTGGATGCGCAGGAGCAGCACCGCGTAGGTCACCTCGATGGAGTGGACGAGGGCGTGGGCGATAGTGGTATAGGCGATGAGGCGGCGTTCAGCAGCGGTCACAGAGAGTACCGAGAATGATCCCAGGAGATGAATTTCAACGAAAGCTTCCTGACCATGGCCTACCTCTCACAGGAGCCAGGGGCTTGCCCCCGTGCTATGGCGCAGGCAATTCGTTAGCTTTCGGGCAGGACGATCTCCACCGCCACGTCCAGCTTCGTGTACCAGCGGCTGATCTCGCCTGCTCCGTACCTGGCGCGGAACCTCTCGATCGTTTTCTCGACCAAGCCCTTTTCCCGAATCGGCCTCGCCTTCACCGTCAGCGATTCGTCGTCGGTGGTAAGGGTCATCTGGGGGTCCTTGAGGATGTTGCGGTACCAGTTGGTGTCGGAGCCGCTGACCGGTAGGAGATGCAGCGTGTCGCCCTCCAGGACGAACCATACGGGCAGGCTGTGGCTCCCCCCGCTACGGCGGCCCCTGACGGCTATCGTCAACTCCTGCTTCCCCTCCAGGAGCTGTCGAAACCGCAGCTCGCTTGCTTCTGGCATGCCGTCTCTCCAGAGCTAGAGGATGCCTTCCTCTTGCATCTGCCCGAGCGTCCTGTCGAAGGCCTCGATGCTGGCATCGATGTCGGCCGGCTGATGGACGGCGGAGACGAGGCCGCCGCCCATGCCCATGAGGTCGACGCCGTTGTTCAGGCAGCCCCGCTTGAGGGCCAGCGCCAAGTTCGGTTCCGTCCGCGGCGGCGGGGCACCATTGGCCGCCTGCCACGGCCATTCGATGCCTTGCCGCGGCCGCGGGCTCTCCTTCCCCAGCACGATGTGTAACATCGACGACAGGCCGTACACGCAGCCGGGGATCCCTCTCTTCTCCAGGACGTCGTTCATCCCCTGCACCAGCCGCTGGGTCATGGCGTCGGCGTGGGCCTGCGCCTGACCATCGGCGACCAGGGAAAGGACGGCTGTGCCCGCTGCCGCCGATAGGGGGTTGGCGTTGAAGGTGCCCGGATGGATAACCCGCCGCGAGAAGTTCCATTCCATGTCCGCTCTGAACTCGATGAGGGACAGGATGTCGCGGCGACCGGCCACGGCCCCCCCGGGCAGGCCGCCAGCCAGGATCTTGGCCAGGCAGGTGAGATCGGGAATGACGTTGTACAGCTTCTGAGCGCCCCCCGGCGAGACGCGGAACCCCGTAACCACCTCGTCGAAGATCAGCAGCACCCTGAAGCGCTGGGTCATCTCCCGCAGTTGGGCCAGAAAGCCCGGCGCCAGGGGCAGGGTGCCCCAGGAGGCCCCCGTCGGCTCGACGATCACGGCGGCGATCTCCCGATCCTCGGCCAGGGTGCGCTCCACCAGGCCGATGTCGTTCTGGGGGACGGTCACCTGGCTGCCTAGAGCTGCGGCAGGCACGCCTGAGACCCGCCGCAGGTCGGAGTCGGCGTAGCGGGCGCCCATCACATTGTCATGCCAGCCGTGAAAGTGGAAATCGAACTTCAAGATGCGGTCTCGCCCCGTGTAGGCGCGGGCCAGGCGGATGGCCATGAGGGTGGCCTCCGTGCCCGAGCTGGTGAAGCGCACCCTCTCCGCCGAAGGGATAAGCTGCTGCACCCAGCCCCCCCAGACCAGCTCCAGTTCGTGGCAGGCGCCGTAGTGGGTGCCCCGCGCTATCTGCTCGGTCACCGCCTTCACCAGCGCCGGATGGCTGTGGCCCAGAAGCAGAGCCCCGTGCCCCATCACATAGTCGATGATCTCGTTGCCGTCTACGTCCCACTTGCGGCAGCCTGAGGCTCGTTCGATGTACAGGGGAAAGGGAGGGAGGAAGCGGATGTCGTGGGTCACCCCGCTGGGGAACAACTGAAGGGCCCGCTGATAGAGCTGGGCCGAGCGGGGGTGAAGCCTGTCATAAGACTCTGAGATGCTCGTCATCGACCAGTTCCTTCCACCAGCTCCGGGCATTCCACCAGGGCACTTGAGGCAGATCGCGCATGGTCAGCAGGCCTGGCCGGGCCCTCGCCACTGTAGGGATCAGGTTCACCAGTATCGCCGCCGTAGCCTGATCGCCCTGGACGCCGCCAGCGATGGTCAGCTTGAGCGGCGGCTTGCCATCGATGACTATCGAGTCGCGCGGGTTCTGGGCCCCGAAGGACATCTCCAGGTCCAGGCGAATGGCCTCTCGTCCTCCCATCAGGCCAACGGCTGTCTGGCGCACGCCGGTCACCCGCCCCTTCTCCACCACGAACGCGCCCGTCTCCCAGCGACGGTCGGCCAGAACTGGCTCTATGCTTTCCTTCACCTCGTCCAGTTGCCAGGCCATGGTCTCCGCTATCATGAACAGCGACTGCTTGAGACCCACGTGGCCCACCGCCCCGTCGTTCACCCGAAAGCGAAACTCGGCGGCAGACAGCCCGGCGCCGGTCTTGGTCTGGAGCTGCGCCCGCCGAGAAGAGGTGTCCACCACCCGCGTCACCGCTATGGAACGCACCTCCTGGCAGATACTGGTGAGCACCAGAGGCAAGACGTCCATCACGAAGCCGGGATTGACGCCCGCCCCCAAAACGGTGACGCCGACCTCCTTCGCCCGCCGGTCCAGCTTGCGGGCCAGCTCGCCCTGGTCAGCCCAGGGATAGGCCAGCTCCTCGCAACTGGAGATGACGTTCTTCTCAGCAGCAACGGCCTGCATCAACTGGGGGTAGACGGCCGTCAGATGAGAGCCGGTCGCTTGTACCACCACGTCGGCCGCCGTGCTCCTGAGGAAGGCCTCGGCGTCGTAGCTCACGGTGACGCCCAGCTCGCGACCCAGGCCCAACACATCTCCCAGGTCGCGCCCGGCCTTGGCCGGATGGGTGTCGATGGCCCCCACCACCTGGATGTCCTGCCGTTGCAGCGCCAGTCTGAGCACCTCGCTGCCGATAGCGCCGATGCCGTAGTGAATGGTGCGATACTTCTCCATCATGGCGAGCCCTCCCCCTCGGTTCAGTTTCCGTCCACCTCAGCCAGAAAACTCAGGACAATGGCAAGGTGATTGTCGCCGGCGCCGTGCGCGAACACCAACGGCGGCCCTTCGCCGTGCACCTCGTAGTAGATCTCGATGCCGTTGACGGAAACCTTAGCCATGGCCTATGGGCCGATAATATACGAGAAGACCTCCGCTATCAAGCGCCCGATGCGATGGGTGCTCTCTGGTGGAACCTAGCACTCAGTAGGGGTAGAATGCGCTTGGAATGCCCAGACGTTCGCCAGGAGGGCGTAAAGCCACGGCGGCCAGGCCCGTGCCAGTGGCCGCCGCCACGGTCGCAGCGGCGCCATTCGCCCACGAGAGCGAGGCGGAGTTCGCCCGCATCCTCGACTTCTACGGCATCTCCTGGCTGTACGAGCCGCGCTCCTTCCCCCTGCGCTGGGAAGGCGAGCAGATCGCCGAGGCGTTCACCCCCGATTTCTTCCTGCCCGACCTCAACCTCTACATCGAGCTGACCACCATGCGGCAGAAGCTGGCCACCGAAAAGAACCGCAAGGTGCGCCTCCTGCGCCAGCTCTACCCCGAGATCAACATCCGCCTCTTGAACAAGAAGGACTACCTGCGTCTGCTGGCCAAATACGGCTATGGCCCTCCCGAGGCCGCCAAGCTGCCAGACATCGACCGCGTCCTCATCACCACGGGCCAGATCGAGCGCCGGGTGGGCGAGCTGGGCGCTCAGATCGCCCGCGACTACAGCGGCCAGTCGCCCCTGCTGGTGGGAGTGCTCAAGGGCGTCCTCTGCTTCATGGCCGACCTCCTCCGCCACATCTCTCTGCCCGTATCGGTAGACTTCATGGCCATCTCCTCCTTTGAAGGAGAGTCCGGCGAGGTGGTCAAGATCCTCAAGGACCTGGATCAGCCCGTCGCCGACCAGCACGTTCTCCTGGTGGAGGACATCGTGGACACCGGCATGACCCTCAACCTCGTTCTGGAGCACCTGTGGTCGCTTCGGCCGGCCTCCCTCAGGGTGTGCGCCCTCCTGGACAAGCGAGCTCGCCGCCTGGTGGACGTGCCCCTGGACTACATCGGCTTCGAGATCCCCGACGAGTTCGTGGTGGGCTATGGCCTCGACTATCACCAGCGCTACCGCAACCTGCCGTTCATCGCCGTGCTGAAACACGAACTCTTGTCATAAGGGCCTGCCCTGAGCTTGCCGAAGGGTCGATAGGCCAGAAATTCCCCCTGGCGCCAGATCAATGGAGGAGAAGCGACTTTGCCCGCTCGAAAACCTGCCTGGCAGTTCACCAGCCGCCGCTCAGGGTCTTGACATTCTGGTGAAGATGTGAGAGGATATAACTCCCCCAAGGGGTTCAAAGCGGAGCCCGTCCAAAGGGGAGCTGGCGAAGCGGAAGCGTAAGCGGAAATTTCGGCGGCAAGCCAGAGGATGGAGGAAGCCAAAGGTTCCTTGGGGGCTTTCCTTTTTTGTCGCCGATGAAGGTCCACGACATTTCCCTGACCCTATGCCCCCACATGCCCGTCTATCCGGGGGAACCGCAGCCCACCATCAAGCCCCTGAGCCAGATCGCTCACGGCGACGTCGCCAACATTTCCCTTCTCACCCTCGCCTCTCACACCGGCACCCACATCGATGCCCCCTACCACTTTCTCGCCGATGGCCAGACGGTGGACGAGCTGCCTCTGGATGCCCTGGTTGGCCCAGCCCTGGTGGTGCAGGTGCAGGCCGCCCAGGAGATAACTGCCGCCGACCTGGAATCGCTCGCCGTCCCCCAGGGAACGGAGCGGCTGCTGCTCAAGACGCGCAACTCAGAGCTCTGGCGCCAGGAGACGTTCCAGACCGACTTCGTCGCCCTCGCCGCCGATGCCGCCCGCTGGCTGGTGGAGCGAGGCATCCGCCTGGTGGCCATCGACTACCTGTCGGTGGAGAGGTTCGGTGCCGAGTCCTTTGAGGTGCATGAGACCCTCCTGGGGGCTGGCATCGTCGTCGTGGAGGGGGTAGACCTGCGCCAGGTCAGCCCCGGCTCCTACTTTCTGGCCTGCCTGCCCCTGAAGATCGAGGGCGGCGACGGCGCCCCCGCGCGAGCCGTCCTGGTGGAGTTGTAGCCACTATCCGTGCCCGACATCATCTCCCTCGGCGAGTG
>CAYGYF010000009.1:16440-21780 GCA_964354065.1 uncultured Dehalococcoidia bacterium
TCCTGGTGGAGTTGTAGCCACTATCCGTGCCCGACATCATCTCCCTCGGCGAGTGTATGGTGGAGCTGTACTCCGAGGAGCCTATGGCCACCACGCCCTCCTTCCACAAGGCCTACGGCGGCGACACTCTCAACGTGCTGGTGGCTGCCAGCCGCCTGGGCTCCAGTACGGGCTACATCACCCGCGTCGGTAACGATCCCCTCGCCCCCTATCTTCTGGAGAGCTGGCGGGGCGAGGGGATCGATGTCTCTCAGGTCAAGCTGGTAGACGGCTTCAACGGCCTCTACTTCATCTCCCTCTTGCCCGCCGGCCAGCGAGAGTTCACCTACTACCGGCGGGGCAGCGCCGCCAGCACGATGGAGCCGGCTGACCTCGACCCCGACTACATCGGCGCGGCCAGCGTGCTGCACGTCAGCGGCATCAGCCAGGCCATATCGCCTTCCTGCCGCCAGACGGTGCTGGCCGCCGCCCGAATCGCCCGCGAACGCGACGTGCTCGTCTCCTACGACCCCAACCTGCGCCTCAAGCTCTGGCCATCCCTGGCCGAGGCCCAAGCCGCCCTGGCGGAGCTCCTGCCCTACACCGACATAGTCCTGCCCTCCGCTCCCGAGGAAACGGAGGCCCTGCTGGAAGCGGCCTCGCCTCAGGAGGCGGTTGAACGCCTGTGGCAGGCGGGCGTCAGGACGGTGGCTATCAAGCTGGGCCACGAGGGATGCCTTGTGGGCAGCGCCGGCCGCCTCATGACGCTGCCCCCCTTCATGCCGACCGATGTCGTGGATACGACCGGCGCTGGCGACGCCTTCGACGGGGCCTTTCTTCACGGCCTCGCCAGCGGCCTGAACGCCAGCGACGCTGCCGGTCTAGCAGTCATCGCTGCTGGCCTCAGCCTGCGCGGCCGCGGCGCCATCGCCGGCCTGCCCGGTCGAGAGGAAGTGTACGGTTTGTTCGCGAGGAGTGAGCCATGACTCAGCGCCGAGAGCTACACAGCCAGAAGATGCGGGCCATCGCCCCTGAGATCGACCCCCTACGGCTGGGCATTGGCTGGACGGATGAGGACCTCGGCAAGCCCCAGGTGCTCGTCGAAAGCGTGGCCGGCGACAGCATGCCCTGCTCCGTCCACCTGGGCGAGCTGGTGGAGCACGTCCGCGACGGAGTCATCGAGGCTGGCGGTGCCGTCGGCCGCTACTACTGCACCGACATCTGCGATGGCATCGCTCAGGGCACGGAGGCTATGGAGTACTCGCTGGCCTCGCGCGAGGTCATCGCCCTGGCCACGGAGATGCACGCCTTCGCCGGCCACTTCGATGGCCTCGTCCTCCTCTCCGGCTCCGATAAGTCCCTGCCCGCCCACGTCATCGCCGCCCTCCGCCTCGACCTGCCGGCCATCATGGTCCATGGCGGCGTCATGGAGGAGGGCCCCAGCGGCGAAACTCTCCCCCACCGGACGATGAGCCTGGAGCAGGTCGGAACGATCTACGCCCAGCTTCAACGCGGCGAGATCAGCGCCCAGGAGTACGCCTTCCTGCGTGAAGAGGCCTGCCCTAGCAAGGGCACCTGCGCCTTCATGGGCACTGCCTGCACCATGCAGGTCTTGTGCGAGGCCATGGGCCTGGCTCTCCCCGGCTCCGCCCTGCGGCCGGCCACTCACTTCGCCATGGCTCGCGGCTGTCGCCAGGCGGGCAAGGCGATTATTGAGGTCATCGAGAAGGGAATCACCCCCCGCCAGGTGTTCACCCAGAAGGCCCTGGAGAACGCCATCGCCGTGCACGCCGCCATCGGCGGCTCCACCAACGCCCTCCTCCACCTGCCCGCCTTCGCTCACGAGGCCGGCCTGAACTTCGACTACGACCTGGTGCAGCGGATCAACGACCGCGTCCCCTTCATTGTCAACGTGCGCCCTTCAGGCGACCACACGCCCGACAAGCTGTGGTTCGCCGGCGGTGTGCCCCGCCTGATGCGGGAGCTGCGAGACTTCCTCCATCTGGACGCCCTGACCGTCACCGGCCGCACGGTGGGCGAGAACCTGGAGGCGCTGGAGAAGACAGGTTGGTTCGAGCAGATGCCCCGCTATCTCGCCGCCCGCGGCCTCCAGGTGAGGGACGTGATTCGGCCGCTGAGCGACCCCTTGCGCCCGCAAGGCGCCATCGCTGTCCTGCGAGGGAACCTAGCACCAGATACAGCGGTGGTCAAGCGCAGCGCCCTCGATCCCTCCCTGCGCCGCTTCGTGGGGCGAGCCCGGGTGTTCGAGCGCCAGGACGACGCCCTCCAGGCCATATTCCAGGGGCACATCCAGCCCGGCGACGCCGTGCTCATCCGCTACGAGGGGCCGGCCGGCTCCGGCATGCCCGAGCAGTTCTACGTGACCGAGGCCATCGCCTCCAATCCCGCCCTGGCCACCAGGGTCGTCCTGATCACCGACGGCCGCTTCTCGGGGGCCTCGCGAGGGCCGGCCATCGGCCACGTCTCGCCAGAGGCAGCGGCAGGGGGCCCCATCGCCGCTGTGGAGGAGAACGACCTCATCCTGGTGGACATCGACGAGCGGCGCCTCGACCTGGTCGGCGTGGGCGGAGAAGAGAAGTCAGCGGCTGAGATGGCGCGAATCATCGCCGAAAGGCTCGGCCGCCTGCCGCCTCGCCCGCCCAAGCACACCCGCGGCCTGCGCGGGCTGTTCACCCACCTGGCCTCCTCGGCCGCCGAGGGGGCGGTGCTGCGGCTGCCCAGTTAGCGGCGAACTCTGGCCCGGGGTTCCTGCGCCAGGCCTTCCCCCGCCAACGCTTCCAGGATGTACATTGTAGCCCGCTCGGAAGGTTGCGCCTATAATGTGCGGAGACCCTGGCCCTTGCAACGGCCCATGTACGACGAAGAAGCGACCATGCCCGTCAGACCCTCCGTGGCGGCGAGGGCTGTCCCCATTATCGGGCGGGATAGCGCCGTCGCCATGAGCGGCAGCCTGTTCCTGATGTCGCGCTAGCCATGCAGATCCTTCTCGCCCGAGGTGACATCGCCCAGCAAGACGCCGACGCCATCGTCAACGCCGCCAACAATCGCCTGTGGATGGGCGCCGGCGTGGCCGGGGCCATCAAGCGGGCCGGCGGCCGCCAGATCGAGGAGGAAGCGGTGGCCCAGGGCCCGATCCCCATTGGCGAGGCGGCCGTCACTGGCGCTGGCCGCCTCAAGGCCCGCTACGTCATCCATGCCGCGGTGATGGGCCAGGACCTGCGCACCGACGCCGACAAGATCCGCCGCGCCACCGCCAGCAGCCTGCGCCGGGCCGACGAGCTGGGTCTGAAGAGCATCGCCTTCCCCGCCCTGGGCACCGGCGTCGGCGGCTTCCCCCTCGATGAGTGCGCCCGCATCATGCTGGACGCTGTGCTGGCTCACCGGGCTGGGGGTACCACCCTGGAGCGAGTGCTCTTCGTCCTCTACGACGAGCCCGCCTACCAGGCCTTCGAGAGGGTATGGCGGTCCAGTCAGGGCACCAGCACAGGGTGAGCCGCCAGGTTGTTCACCCACCGGGCTATGCCTCAGAGCAAGACTGCCTTCCTCCTCACCGGCCGACCCGGCTGCGGCAAGACCACCCTCATCCGCCGCCTCGTCGAGGCCCTGGGCGTGTCGGCCGGCGGCTTCTACACCGAGGAGATGCGCAGTCGGGGTCGCCGCGAGGGCTTCGCTCTTGCCACGCTCGATGGTCAGACCGCCACCCTGGCCAGCATCCGCAGCGCCAGCCGCCATCGAGTCAGCAGGTATGGCGTCAACCTCGATGCCATTGATGAGGTGGGAGCGCCGGCCATCGAGCGGGCTACGACGGGCGCCGCTCTGGTGGTCATCGACGAGATCGGCAAGATGGAACTGCTCTCCAACCGCTTCCGCCAGGCGGTGCTGGCAGCCCTGGAGAGCAGGAAGCCCATGCTGGGCAGCATCATGCTCGCTCCCCATCCCTGGGCCGACGCCATCAAGAGCCGCCCGGAGGTCTCGCTGTTCTTCCTGACCGAGGCTAACCGCCGGCAGGTGGAGGATCAGTTGCTGGGGGAGCTACGAAGACGGTTGGGGCAGCGTCCGTCTTGAGAGAACACCATCCTTCCTGTTGACTCTTCCCCCGCTGAAGTGCTATCTTAGCAAACGCTAAGCTCGCTCTCAGCTTGTCGCCCCTGGCCGGAAAGGGTCGATACCATGACCGCCAAGCTCATCGGGCAAGCCCGACCTTCCAACGTACCGCGCCGACCTCGGCGGGGAGGCAATACCCGCCGCCAGATCCTCGACGCCTCCCTCCACCTCTTCTCCGAGCGGGGCTTTGCCCGCACCACCGTGCGGGACATCGCCCGCCAAGCCGGCATCACCGACGCCGCCATCTACTACCACTTCGCCTCCAAACGCGACCTGCTGGAGGCCCTGTTTGAGGAGAATCCCGCTATCCAGGAACTGGAGCAGCTTTCCACCGAACTTCCCCCGCGTGACACCCTGCTGGACATCGCCCGGCGGGCCATGCTCGTCATGCAGCAGAACCGCGAATTCTTGCGTCTGGTGTTCATGGAGTCCTTGGGCAGCGAACCCGGCGCTATGGAAGAGTCGCGCAGGGTCATCGAGCGGTGGGAGCAGGGCCTGGCCCGCCTTCTGCGCGCCTACATGGAGAAGGGGCAGGTGCGGCGCCTGGACGCCGACATGGCCGCCCGCCAGTTGGTAACTCTAGCTCGGGGCGCCTTCATGGATGACCTCCTGGAACGCTTCGGACCCTGTCAAAGCACCGGGGAGGCGCTGAGCCCCGACTTGGAGGCCTACTTGGCGGCGTCCGTCAATAACATCCTAACCGGCCTGCTGCCCTGTCAACCCAATTGACGGACGTGTCGGCGACCGGCGAGCCCCTCACCTTCCCCAGCGGAGACCTCATCCTCGAGGGCCTGTTCCACCGGCCGCGGACAGTACCCTATCCTGCTGCCGTGGTCTGCCATCCTCATCCCCTCTACGGCGGCGACATGAACAACTACGTCGTCACGGCCCTCTGCCAGGCCCTGGCCGAGAGTGGCATCGCCGCCCTTCGCTTCAACTACCGCGGCGTCGGCGGCAGCGAGGGGAAGTTCGGCGATGGCGTTGGCGAGCGGGCGGACGCCGCTGCTGCCCTCGCCCACCTGCGCCAACTCGCCGAGGTCGCCCCGGGCAAGGCGGGCATCATCGGCTATTCCTTCGGGGCGACGGTGGCTCTGATAGCGGCCGACAGGGATGTGGCGGCGGTTGCCGCCATCTCCGCTCCCACATTCGGCCAGGGTGGCCCAGACCTCGCCATCTGCTGTCCCACCCTGCTCATATCGGGCGAGCAGGACGAGATCGCGCCGGCCGCCAGCCTGT
>CAYGYF010000010.1:0-21364 GCA_964354065.1 uncultured Dehalococcoidia bacterium
GCACGAACGCCCCCCCGGACCATCCGAGGGGGCGCTGTTGGTGCGCGTTAGGCCCCGCGCAGGCCTAACGCGCGCACGGCTACCGCGGGGCTATGCTATGGGTGCGCCCCGCGCCCTCTGAGGCAGAGCCGAGCCAGCGCAGAGGCAGCGGTCAGGCACGTACAGGCAGCACCCTCGCGAGGATTGCCGATGAGCACGCACAGGCCGAACAATCGGCGCCCAGAGGGCAGAGACGCTGAGTGCTGGGAGGAGCTGACACCGGCCCAGCAGCGCGCTGCAGCGTGGATGGTCGACAACGACCGCGACCACCGGGCGCTGATCCGCGAGGGCATCGCGCTCTCACCCACCGTCTACGGCAAGTGGGGCCTCGACCACCTCTACCAGTGGGCCGCCTGGTACAAGGCCCAGCTGCCTGCGCCGCCCCCCGACCCTGTCGCGCTCATCGAGCAGGCCCTGCCTGCGCTCACCGAGCAGGCCCTGCTGCTGCTGAGGAGCACGCTCGAGAAGGGCAAGGGCGATGCGACCGCGCTCCGGGCTGCGCAGTGGACGCTCGAGAAGGCCTACGAGCTCGCCAAGGCGCAGCCTCGGACGGACGGCCAGCAGGCAGCGATGGCCGAGCTCGAGGCTGTGCTCCGTGTGGTGAGCTGATGGTCGCCTGCTTCGTGCCTGGTGCGGTCCCGATCCCGCATCGCTCCGCTGTCGGCGCGCTGGTCGGTGATGTCGAAAAGTTCGCCCGCCTGCACCGCGTGCAGGACAAGGACAGCAAGCAGCTCGTGCGGTTCACGCCGCTGCCCATGCAGACGAAGATCTTCGAGGCTGTGAAGGCCGGGCACCGGCGCATCCTCATCCTCAAGGCGCGGCAGGTCGCAGCGACCACCGGCGCGAAGATGGTCATGCACTGGCTGGCGTACACGACGGCCAACGCAGCGATGCACGCAGTCATCTCGATGCGGGACGACAGCGCGACCATGCTGCTGGACGACAACCGGCGCTGGCTCGACCAGCTGCCGCAGCTGCTGACCAGGCCGGTCGAGGTGCGCGCCCGAGCTCGGCTCGTGTACGGAGACACCGGCGCCAGCCTGCAGGCGTTCACGAGCCGCTCTCAGACCGGTCTGCGGTCGTTCACGCCAGCCGCTGCGCTGATCTCCGAAGCTGCCTACGCCCCGGACCTGGAAGAGGTCCTGGCCCAGGTAGACGCTGCTGTAGGGGATGGCCTGCTCATCGTGGAGTCGACCGCCAACAACGCAGCCGACTTCTACAGCTCGCTGGTGCGCGGCGCGCCCGAGAACGGCTGGACTCTGCTGACGATGTTCTGGCACGAACACCCTGCCTACTGCGACGCCCCCTCGCTCGTGCCGCACGACTTCGAGGCGAGCCTGACAGACACCGAGAAGGCGCAGCGCGAGGCGTACAGCCTGAGCCTGGGCCAGCTGCACTGGCGCCGGCGTACGTGCGCTCGGCTGGGCAGCGAGCACAAGTTTCGGCGCGAGTACCCGGCGTCCATCGATGACTGCTTCCTCGAGCGCGAGGGGGGCTACTACGGCGACGAGCTGCTGGCGCAGGTCAACGTGCTCGAGCACGCGCTGCACGGAGAGCACGTCGGTCGCGAGATCGAGAAGCCGCACCCGCACGACCGGTACTGCCTGGGTGTAGACGTCGGTGGAGGCGTGGGAGGCGACTACAGCGCGCTGTGCGTCGTCTCGGTCGCGACGTCGCAGGTCGTCTACACCGAGCGCAACAACAAGATCACGCCAGCAGCCTGGGCCCACCGCGTGATCCAGGTCGCGACCAGGTACAACCAGGCCCTCGTCCTGGCCGAGAGCAACAATCATGGCCACGCGCTGCTGCTCGAGCTCCAGGCTTGCGGCTACAACGCACAGTGGCGCGACCCACGGACGGGCAAGCCGTGGGTCACGACCCTGCAGAGCAAGCTCGATGCGTTCGACACGCTGCGGGAGTCGTTGAGTCTGGTGAAGATGCTTGACCGACCGACGTGGCTCGAGCTGCGCAGCTTGACGATCCCACCGGGCAAGGTCGCCCCCGAAGCCCCGAAGGGGGCCCATGACGACGCTGCGATGGCCATGGCCCTGGCCTACCGGTGCCTGCGTGACGTGCCGTCGTCGTGGCGGACGAGTGCGCTACAGTCGGGGCGCACGCGGATAGACGACCTGCTCGCAGCTTCCCGCGCTCGGCGAATCCGATCCGCTGCTCTGCCCTTCTGAGGTCCCGATGCTCACTCCTGCCCACGTCAGCGACATCGTCGCACAGCACGACCTGTACTGGACCAACCGGCGCGAAGAGATGCGGGAGCTGCGCCGCCTGTACATGACCGACTTCTGGGCCAAGGAGGAGGGCCTGGTCGAGGGCATGCTGCGCACCGAGGTGCCCAAGGCCTACGCTGTGGTCGAGAGCTACCTGGGCAGCCTGTACGCCAAGAACCCTGCGGTGTTCGTGCAAGCAGACGTGCGGGCGCGGGGCAACCCAGACGTCGCCGAGGCGACCGCGAACCTGTACCTGCTCGGCGTGCGGGAGCAGCTCGAGGACGCGACTCGGCTGGCGCTGATCTACCCGTGCAGCTTCATGAAGCTGAGCCCAGTCGAGAGCGTGGACCCGCTCAAGCGCGTGGCGGCCGCCGCTCTCCCGCCCTGGGAGGTCATCGTTGATGCGACTGCGTGCGCCTGGGAGCAGCAGAGGTACGTCGGTCACGTGTACCTGATGCCGCTCGAAGAGGCAGCGGTGCGCTACGACCGGCCCGAGACCGACTTCTCGCCTCGGGTCTACCAGAAGTGGATCGATGCGAGCTCGAGCATCGGTGGACGAACCATGATCGGCCTCAGCCCGAACGACAGCAGCGTGCCGACCCAGGAGAAGTGGGTCCGCGTGGTCGAGGTCTACGACCTGCAGGCCGACAAGCTGCTCGTGTGGAGCGAGGACTTCCGCACGCCGGACACGTTCGTCTTCCAGGGCGTGAAGGTGCAGATCGGTGCGCTCGAGGCCAGCGCCGGCGCCGACGAGAAGACGCCGGAGGCTGAGCTCCAGCACGAGACGACCGGCATCCCGTTCAAAAGCGCCAGCGGGCGCCCGGTGGTCCCGATCATCCCGCTGTACTTCTCTCGCGACCCTGACTCTCCGCTGCGGGGCTACAGCCTCCTGGCGCGGTCTCGGGACCAGTTCCGGGAGATGAACCTCATCCGCAGCTACCAGGCGCAGGGCGTGCGCCGGATGGCCAGGCAGTGGATGGTCCGCGCGGGCTTCCTCAGCGAGGACGCTGGCGCCAAGATCGCTCAGGGCCTCGATGGCGAGATGATCGAGGTCGACCTGCAGCCAGGCCAGCCGCTGGAGGGCAACATCACGCCGGTGCCGCAGGCGCCGATCCCTGGCGACATCGCTGCCTACGCTGTGACTGTCGACAGCGACATCCGGGACGCTGGGCTTCTCGCCCCGTTCACGCGTGGCGAGGTCACGAAGAGCACGGCGACCGAGCAGCAGCTGCTGGCCGCCTACACCTCGAGCGAGATCGGCCGGATGGCCCGCATCCGCGACAGCGTGATCACGAGCATCGCGAGCACCTACAACGTCATGCTCTCCGTCGTTCTCGGCGATGAGGCTGAGCCGCTCGCGCTGCCCAACCCGGTCGGGCCTACCAACCTGAGCGCTGACGACCTGACCGGCGACTTCAGCTACTGGGCGGTCGACGCTGGCACGACGCCCATCTCGGACATGGCCCGGCAGCAGAGCCTCGAGCGGCTGGCTCCGCTGCTGCTCTCGCTCGGCGCCCCGCGCGAAGCAGTGCTCGCCGAGCTCGTGCGCGCCTACCAGCTGCCCGAGGCCTTCGCGAAGGCTGTCGAGGCGGCGCAGCCCCCTACCCCCGAAGGGGCGCCCGCCCCGCTTCCGTTCGAAGGAGTCTGAGATGCCCCTTGAAGTCATGAGCAAGCTGCCCAGCGAGCTCGGCGCCGCGGCGCGCGACAGCGACGAGATGGTCGGCCTCGAGCTGGCGGCGATGGTCCCCAAGCCTGACCGGCCCTACAGCCCGAAGGTGGTCAAGGCGCTCGCTGAGACGCTTGCGTCGGTGCTGCAGGCCATCGGCATCGAGGGTGTGGAGGTCGAAGAGTACACCGGCCCGGTCGCACAGCTCGAGCCTGACGACGTGCGCTTCCTGGCAATGGTCGCAGCCATGGCTCAGGACTACGGCAAGCCGATCCCGGTCGAGCTCACCGACATCCGGGGGGACAAGGAGCTGACGGTGATCACCGCGCACCTGAAGGGCCTGGCCAACGACCCTCGCTTCAAGGCCTTCCTCGAGGTCGACCAGGAGGCTGCAGAGCCGCTCGCCGAGGAGATGGCCATGGAGCGCAACGGCGAAGTCGAAGTCGAGGGCATGCTCGAAGAGGAAGAGGGCGACGACGAAGAAGAGGTCGTCCAGGTCAAGAAGCGCGCCAGCCCGGACGCGCTGTTCCGGTCCCGCATGCGCTGAGGTTCGCGATGGCCTTCTTCCGCACACTCACAAGCGCTGTCGGTGGCCTGGCGAAGAGGGCTGCCGAGTCGGCGCTGGTCAACACAGTCGCCGAGGCGCTCGGCTTCAGCGGCGCGAACCAGCGGCGCGTCGTGCCCACGGACTTCACGGTCCTCCGCCAAGAGGGCGTGGGTGGCACGGTTTCGGCGATGGTCGGCCTGGAGGAGGCCATCGACCAGATGCTTCCCGTGCGCTTCCAGTACACCGACTTGTGGGTGCGTCGCGACGGCTCTGTCATCGGCATCAAGGGCCTGCGCGTGGGCAACCCGCATGCGCTGTTCTACGGCCCGAACGGACTGCCCTACCTGCACATGTACATCGACCCGCAGAGCGCCAGCCAGAGCAACACGCTCCGCCGGCGCGCGGATGCCACGCCAAGTGAGCGCCGGAATGGCGAGATGCCAGGCTGGCGGACCTTCATCGTGGGTCGCATCCGTGACCTCGAGGTGCTCGAGCCGAAGGACGCGTTCGGGCGCCGCAAGAAGTTCAAGATCGCCCCTGGCTTCAACAAGGGCTTCTACGACAGCTACGTGCTGCGTGCTGGCGACGTCAGCAGGCGGCGCGCGACCTGGGCCCAAGACTGACCTCACCCCTCCACCAAGGAAGTCCCTGTGACCACTCCGAACGCAAGCGCGTCAAGCCAACCGTCAACCGCTCAAGCTGTGCTCGACCAGGCCACGGCGCTGCATGCAGGCGCACCGGCGCCCGCGCCCGCGCCCGCGCCAGAGCCGAGCGCTGAAGAGGCCGAAGTCGAGATCGAGGTCGAGGCCGAAGGCAAGCCTGAGCGGCGGGGCCTGTCCTGGAACGAGGCGCTCAAGCAGGTGCCTCCGGACATCCGGCAGCTCATGCGCGGCATGCAGGCCGACTACACCAAGAAAACGCAGGAGCTGGCCAGCGAGCGCAAGAGCTTCCTGGCAGAGCGCCAGGCCCTGCTCAGGGGGCAGGAGTCGCTGAAGACTCCCGCCGAGCTGCCCGAGTTCGACCCGTTCAACGAGAGCACGATCAACGCGCGCATCGAGGCTGAGGTCAACAAGCGGCTCAACGCAGTGCTCGAGCCGATGAGGCGCGAGTATGAGCAGGTGCGCGCCGAGGAGGGCTACAACACCTTCCTCGCCGAGCACGCTGACCTCAAGACCGACATCGGCCTGCGCTCCGAGGTGCAGCTCTTGCTCGAGGCCAACACTGTCCTCGACCTGGAGACCGCGTACTGGGCCGCCAAGGGCAAGCAGGCGCGGCAGGCTGCAGCGAAGGCCACTGAGAGCGACAAGGCGCGGCGCAGCGCGGAGCGTGAGGCGGCCCAGCGTGGGACCGGCCTGCCGCGCAAGGGCGCTGCAGCCGCTCCGCCGGCGGCCCGCGACATCCGCAAGATGAGCTCGGCGGACATCTTCGCGATGGCTCAGTCGTTGCATCGTCGCTGAGCCTGCGCTACCGTTGTTGCGCGCGGACCACCCCTTTGCGGCGTCCTGTAGCGGCCTCCGGTGACGGACACGCCTCCACAAACGACCACCAACCGCAAGGGAGGGCGCCATGCCCATCAACCCGTCGATCCTCTCGACCACGCTGCAGCTTCTCCGCGACAAGCTGATCGACAACTCCTTCGTCAGCCACCCGCTCTTCCGGGCGATCGAGCAGGCGGGCAACCTCGTCAAGGTCAACGGAGGCTCCCGAATCGAGCAGCCGGTGATCTTCGGCGATCACAGCCAGATCAGCGTGCTCAGCAACGGCTTCGAGCCTGTCAGCCTCGCCGTCACCGACCCGTTCAACGCGGCCAAGTACGAGTACGCCAACTTCACGCAGCCGATCGTGCTCAGCGCGGTCGAGAAGGCGGCGAACAAGGGCGACCTGGCCGTCGTGAACATCCTCGAGAGCAAGATGAAGAACGTCATGCTCTCGCTGAAGAAGAGCGTGAACGAGCAGGTCATCCGGGGCACCGGCGTGATCAACACGCTCCAGACGCTCAACGGCAACGGCACCACGACCGTGGCCGCGAACACGACTGGCTGGCTCGAGGGCGTGACCCGCAACAGCCAGGTCGACGTCGTCGGTGGCCTCGCGAAGACCACGTTCCGCAGCCAGAACTGGTTCAACCAGTTCTTCAACAGCGGCGCGGCCTTCGACCTGAGCCACCTCGACCAGCTCATGATCAACTGCCAGCTCTTCCACCCGGGCGGCAAGTTCCCGGACATCATCCTCATGAGCCCCGCGTGCTACGGCGCTTTCCAGGCGCAGCAGCAGTCGCAGGTGCAGTACATCAACGCGTCCGACCGCGCTTCGCTCGATGCCGACATGGTCGGCATGTGGCGCGGCGCGAAGATCTACGTCGACCCGAACCTGGGCTTCACGGCCAACGCGGGCTCGACCATGGGCGCGCTGCCTGTCTCGGCGTACTGCCTGAGCTCCGACATGTTCCAGTTGTACGCTGACGTGGACGGCTGGTTCAACCTCAGCGAGATGATGCCGGTCCCCGGCACCGCTACCGAGGCGGCGCAGATCTTCTGCCGGATGCAGCTCGTGACCGGTCACCTCGCCAGCCACGGCATCCTCATCAACGCGGAGGCCTGATCACCATGGCTACCTCGACCCTCGTCCAGTACCTCGTCGCCGGCGAAGCGCCGGACACCAGCAACCGGGGCCAGACCGAGACCTTCATCGCGCGCGAGACCGTTGCCGTTGGCGACTGGGTCGCGTTCGACTACGCGGCCACGGCTTCCGGCGACATCACGCGCGGCATCTTCAAGGCCGACGCGAACTCCACCCCGGTGCGCACCCCGTTCGGCGTGGTCATCGGCTCGGCCGACCGCGACGCGAGCGGCACGCCGCTGTTCACCGCTGGCAGCCGCATCATCGTCGTGATCAGCGGCGTGGCCATCGCGAGCTGCAGCGACAACGCTGGCGCCGGCAACGCCGTTGGCACCCTGCTCCAGATCACCAACACCGCCGGCACCGCTGACGTGGCCTCGGCTGCCTCGGCGCAGCCGGTGTGTGGCATCCTGGCTGAGACCATCGCTGCGGCCGCAGGCACCGTGCTGCGGCGCGTTGTCGTGACCAAGAACTTCTGATCCGCGCTGCTCGGCCCAACCGGGTACACTGGCCCCGTCCGCCCCGCGCGGGCGGGGCTTCGTTGCAGGAGGCAGCATGAACCTCGGCGACCTGATCGACTTCTGCGGCAACCTGCTGGACTACGACCCGACCAACGACACCTACCGGTCTCAGCTGGTCGCGCTGCTCAACGACGCGCAGACCCGCTGCCTGACCGACCGGCCCTGGGACTTCGCGCAGCGAGACCGCAAGCTGCAGGTCTGGACCGACCTGAACCTGGCTGTCACTGTGACCAACGGGAGCGCGACCGTGGGCGGCGGCCCCTTCGCTGTGTCGAGCTCAGCGGTCCTGCCTGGCTCTGTGCTGGACCGAGCGGTGATCGAGATCACCGACAGCACCGGCGCGACCTACACGCATCGCATCGCCTGGGTCTCGAGCGGCGCGCAGCTCTACCTGGACCGCCCCTTCGTCGGTGCGACCGGCGCCTACACGGCTCTGGTCAAGCGTCGCGAGGTCTACCTGCCCAGCGACTGCATGCAGGTGCAGAACGTGGGAGACCCGACGCAGGGCATCCCAGCGAAGATCATGTTCCTGAGCAAGTTCGAGCGCGAGGACGCGAACCTGTACCCGGACCTGCTCGGGACCATCGAGGCGTACCTGCCGAGCGAGGGCAGGCGGACCATGGCGCCGCAGACCCCTCGAGGCATCACGACCGTGGCAGCGGTCGCACAGGGCGCGCGGACCATCAACGTCTACATGGTCAACGTCCAGGGCCCGCTGGCCACCAACTTCAAGGTCTACAGATCTGACGTGAGCGATGGCTGGGAGTCGGCGCTGTCGAAGGTCGCGACGTTCAGCCTGGGCGACACCGAGACGCTGCGCTTCCAGCCTGAGGTCGTTGACGACACGACCGGCCTCTACCGCCGGTACTACTTCACCTGCCCGGAGGCGGGCATTCTGGCCCCTGTGCGGGTGCGCAGCGCCGGCGGGCAAGGCGTCGCCGCCGCCGGCGTCGACACAGTCAACCCGCAGGCTGGCGTCATCCTGGCGCCGGCGCTGGCTTTGAGCACCCTGCAGGCGCAGACGTTCCAGGCCCTCAGCGTGCGCTACGTGTGGGACCAGGCGGCCGCCTACCAGAGCATCCAGCTGTACCCGCACCCGAGCGCCGACCAGCCGCTTGACGTGCGGATGCTCATCGCGCCGAGTCGGATGCTCGAGGACCAGGACGCTCCGCTGGTGCCTGCGGCCTACGCGCAGGCCATCGCCTACACGGCGCTCGAGGCGCTGACGCTGAAGGTCGACAATGGGGCCCTCAGCGCGGTCTACCAGCGCAAGAAGGACCTCATCATCCGTGGGATGGAGCAGGCCTACCTGAAGGCTGTCCCGAGGCGCATCGTGAAGGGAACGCCGACGTCAGGCTACCGCTACGTCACGAACCCCTACGGCCCGCTGCGGCTGCTCCCGTGAGGCTCTGATGCAGGTCGATACCGTACAGGCGCCCCTCGCTGCAGGCCTGGTCACCAGGCTGCCGCAGGACCCCTCGAGCGCGGGCCGCATCGAGAACTGGACCGTCGACCAGGCCACCGGAGGCTGGTCGAGTCGCGTCGGCTACGAGTCGTTCGTGCCCGCTGCGACCACGTGGGCCCCGTTCTCGAGCTGTGGCCCGGTCTACAGCCTGCACGTGGCACAAGCGCTGGCCGGCGGGGCCCGGCAGCACGTGCTCTTCGAAGAGCAGGGCAACCTCCACCTGCTCTACGACGCTGCAGGGACGCCGGTGCTGCGGACGCTCGCCACCGGTCGGCACGTGCCCACCGTCACTGAGGCGGCCAGCTGGTACACGGACACGCCGCACGGGACGGTCATCACCAACGGCTTCGACCGACCGGTCATCGTCAAGCCCTGGCCGCTGGCGGGCATCGTCGATGCGGCGAACACGATCACGCAGTGCATCCGCCCCCTCGGCTTCGACGGCTTGCCTACGGCTGTGACGCCGAGGAACGTCAAGCCCGTGCCTGCGCCGCCCTTCCCGCCGAACATCAAGGCCAGCGGGAACGGCGCTGTGACGCTGTGGTGCCCGAGCAACGGCAACGCCATCCCCGCAGGCGGAGTCTGGGGCCTCGGCTTCGCCAACAACGCCGCTGGGCAGGATGGAGACAAGGAGTCGAAGTACGGGTACGCGATGTCGTTCGTCACCGATTCGGGCAGCGAGGGCCCGGTCTCTACGCTGAGCTCGGTCGCCTGGGGCCTCGATGCGGGCGGAGAAGGCTTCAAGCACGCGACCGCAGTCACGATCCCCACTGGACCCCGGGGCACTGTCGCTCGGAAGCTCTACCGGACCACCAACTACAGCGACGACTACGACTTCCCGGGCGACACGAGGCTGTACCTGGTCGAGCTGATCCGCAACAACGTCGACACGCTCTACTTCGACGCGGCGCCGACAGCACTGCTCGGCCAGCCTGCGCCCGACATCGCGACCGGCCCGCTGCCTGCACCTCGAGCGCGCTTCTCGGCGATCTGGAACGGCGTGCTCTGGCTCGATGGGGGCCTCGAGGACAGCCGCACGCTGTACTACAGCGCCCAGGGCCTCATCGAGCAGTTCGCAGCGGACGCGTTTGTTGAGCTGGCGGCCCAGGGAGGCTCCATCACCGCGCTCTACGCGCACTACACGTCGCTGCTGGTCTTCAGGGAGAACGGAGTCGACGTCGTGCAGGGCGATGCCCAGGCCGGGTTCACTGTCACGACGCTCAGCTCGTCGGTGACCTGTCGGGCCCCGCACTCGCTGGCGACGGTCCCTGGTCTCGGCGTCGTCTTTCTCGCGCTGGACGGCGTGTACGCAGTCACCGGAGGCCTGCAGGGCGGAGCGACGAACGATTTGGTCAAGCTGACGACGCTGCAACAGCAGTTCATCGGGCGCATCACGGCGGACGCGTTCCCCAAGGCCGTCGCGACCTGGAGCGCTCAAGACCAGGAGTACACGCTGTTCGTGCCGACGCTGGGCAACGACCGGCCCGACACGGGGCTTGTGCTGCACGTCGACCGGCTGCAGGCGGCGCCCGATACGTCTCCGTGGTCGACGCGCAAGGGCTTCCCGGTCGGCGCTGTGAGCACGTTCTTCGGCGGAGCTGTGGTCTTCGGGCACCACACTGGCAACCAAAACAGCGCTCCGGAGAGCGAGCGGGGCCTGTTTGTGCTCAGCGGCAAGCGGGCCCTGGGACGTGTGCTGGTCAACAACCAGCTGGTCAGCGGGCCGACTCCCACCAGCGTGTACCGCTCGGCCTGGTCAGCGTTCGGCGACCCGCAGACGCAGAAGCAGGTCGCCTACGTGACTGTGTGGATGCTGACGACGGGCAACCAGAAGATCACCATGCGTCACTACAAGGACTGCAGCCTGCAAGCAGTCGAGGAGCGCACCTACTTCGCGCAGCCTCCGGACGCGTCGGCGCTGGCGACGCTCGACAAGAGCGTGCTGAACCAGGCCGTCTACCGAGACGAGAGGCTGGTCCCGCTGCGGTTCGCGGTTGCGCACCAAGGCTGCAGCTGGTTCTGCTTCGAGCTCGAGACGCAGGAGGACCTGATCTTGGTCGGTTGGGAGTACGGCTACACGAGCAAAGGGACGCAGACGGTCATGGGGGTGCGCGCATGAAGCGTTGGACCACCAGGCAGGCCATGGCGCGCAGCGTGGTCGCGCCCGACACGATCAACGAGGAGCTCGCAGCCAGCCAGAGCAGCTTCACCACGCTGGACCGGTCGCAGCTGCCTGCCGACTGGTGCAACGCCTCACGCCTCGAGGACTACGCGCTGCACCGCGTGTATCAGGACCCGCTCTACCCGCTGTCTCGAGGCGGCGAGCAGCTCGCTGACCAAGATGCCAGCGTGCCGAACAACTCCTGGATCAGCAGCACGATCCAGGTCCACCTCGGCGACTGGACCAACATCGGGCCCGCAGTCACGCTCACTGGGTTCCGAGGTGGGTCGCTGTACATGGAGTACGGAGCGAACACCTACGCGAACAACATCTTCGCGCGAGGCACCAACGACGGCTACCCGGGCTCGCCAGCCTTCGTGCGGCTGCGCATCCTGGTGAACGGCATCACGCTCGCCGAGCGGCGCGGCAAAGCCTCCCACGGTCGCTGTCGAGTCTTCGGGTCGCTGCAGCTTCCCGCTGGCGACCTGACGGTGAACTTGCAGTTCAAGCTCACCGAGGCCAGCGAAGACGCAGCGCTGGTCACGCTTGCGGGCGGCCACTTGATGCAGGCTCACATCTACGCGGGGCGCTACCTTGCGGTCGGGAGGTGGAGGTGACCCGTATCACGCGCGCGCCGGTGCAAGACGGCGACAACGTCACAGCGCTCAACCTCAACGCGCGCTTCGCGGACTACTCGCAGGCTGGCGCGCTCAACGCGTTCAACACGCGCGACGCAGCGGTCGACCTCCCGCACTTCACGCCGACGCGCTTCATGGCTCCGCAGATGGCCTCCGGCGTCATCGGCTTCAGCAACTGGAAGCACGGGACGTACAACACAGACTTGGCTGTCGCTGGCGTGCAGCCTCCGTTCCTCGTGCGCAACTCGGCAGGCACGGCAACTCCGCTTGCGCTCGGCACTGGCTGGACGCTGGACGGCGACCACGTGCTGCGCGTGTACTGGGACCTGAGCGTCCGACCGGTCTACACCGGCGCCCGCCCCTGGCAGGGCACCATCAGCGACTGGGACATCGGCGCCGGTGCCGTCGTCAACGTCGCGACGAACGTCGCATGCTGGGCGTTCTGGCTCCAGTGGGACGTCACCAGCGCAGCGCTGGCCAACTTCGTGAACGTCCCTGGCCAGGGCGACTTCAACACCGCAGACCCGAGCGCCACCAAGTTCGGCAACCCGCTGTCGACGTGCGGCGCGACCAGCACCGTCGCAGCCTTCAACGAGACAGCGTCGGCGCCGAACAACGGCAACATGCCTGGCCGCAACGAGGTCAAGGTCGGCTGGCAGGGGATCAGCGGGGACTGGCACCGAGCGGGCAACCCCATGGCCTCGGTGGTCGTCTACGGACTGCGGGTCGTCTTCACCGGCGTGCTGCACAGCTGGAACCAGGCGGGGCAAGACTGGCTGGTGCGTGACGACGCGCTGAACGCCAAGGCTGCGTGCTCGCTCGACCACAACAGCGGCGCCCTCAACGCGATGCTCATGCGGGTGAAGTGATGGCCTTCTCAGCGCCCAACGTGTTCACCGCGAACACCGTGCTGACCAGCGCTGCCCTCGAGGGCAACTTCGAGGCGCTGCGCGTGTACCTGCACAACGGAGTGGTGGTCGGTGACCTCGAGGCCAGCAAGTGGATCCAGACCAGGCACCTGCAGCCTCCAGAGCTGCTGCCGTACCAAGGCCTCCAGCATGGCCTGAGCGGCTACCAAGGCGGCCAGAGCGCCGCGGGCATGGACATCCGACTGGCCTTCGCGACCAAGTTCCTGACCGGTCAGGGCCGGACGCAGGCCAACACCTTCGTGGCGCTTCCGAACGCTGCCTTCCAGCTCGAGGTGCGCCGCGCGATCAAGCTGCTGTTCCACTACTGGTGGGAGTGGGAGGCGGGCCCGGACGTGTCGACCGCCGGCTACCAGGTCGCAGCCGCTGAGCGGCTGGTCTGGCTCGCTCCGTGGGTCGGCTCGGTGCCTGCGGCGTTCACGACCTACCGAGACCGAGCGCAGGAGACCCGCAACGGAGGCCTCGGTCTTGGCGGCGGCTACCCCATCGGCGCCGATGACACCTACGCGCAAAACGGCGGCTACGACGCGAAACAGGGCTGCCTCGCGTACGAAACCACCGCTGGCGTTGTTACCTTCGGGCTCGCCACCCACTCCCAGGTGGACCGTGTTGGCGTGGTCAACTGGGGAGTGGCGGTCGAGGGCTTCTACCTCTGAGGTGAGCGATGGATCCGTTTACTTTGCTGGCAGGCGGCGCGGCCATCGCCAAGGCTGGCGCGGGGATCGCACAGGGCGTGGGCACCGCTCGCGCTGCGAAGAAGATGATGTTGACCGACGCGGAGAAGCGCGAGCTGGCTGACCTCGAGGCGAGGCAGAGGCAGGGCGAGCTCGGCCTGACGGAGCAGCAGCGGGGCGCCCTCGAGGCGCGTTTCCTGCAGGAGCAGGCTGGTGCGACCCGAGAGCTGCAGACGCAGGGCCTGCAGCAGGCTGCAGCCCGCGGAGGCGGAGTCAGCGGTCGCGAGCTCTTCCTGCAGGAGCAGGCGCGCGCCGGCGCGCAAACGGGCATGCGGGTGCAGCAGGGTCAGGTGCTCGCAGAGGCCAACCGTGCTGCAGCAGAGGCCGAGGCGCAGCGCATCGACGCGATGCGGGCGCAGCAGAAGGCGGCCGAGGCTCAGCGAGCGCAGGGCATCGCTCAGGCTGTCAGCGGAGGCCTCGCTGGGGCGGCCGATGTCGGCATGCAGGCTGTGCAGATCAAGGAGCAGCGCGCCCAGGCTGAGGCTGCGTTGAAGGCGCAGCAGTTCGCTGTCGACGAGGCGGTGCGTCGTCTGCAGGCTTCAGGCGGAGTCACTGGCGGCGGCCTCGTCCCGCCGGCCCCCCGGAGGTAGAACATGGCCCGACGCGAGGACTACTACGAGCGCTACGCGCGCGAGCTCGCTGCTGTGAACCGAGTCAAGCGGTTCGAGGCAGAGGTCGCGAACGAGCAGCAGAGGCTGACCTATCTCGACAGCCTGGTGCAGAACGAGCGCGCCAACCTGACCAGCCTGCAGCAGGTCTTCGCCGTTCCGCCGGTCGACCTGGCTGCGGTGCAAGCTGTGCTGCAGCAGGTCGGTGATGCGGCCGCACAGCGCGCTGGCGTCGCTGCAGGCAGCCGAGCCGCTCGTGTGGAGGCGACCACGCTGAACAAGGACGAGCGCGCGGCCATCATGGCTGGGGCCAGCGTCAAGGGCGACGCCCCGGGCATCCTGCGGCGCGCGACCGCGCTCATCTCTCCGACCATGACCCCGGAGAAGGCAACGGCCATCGCCTCGTTCGCAGCGAGCCAGGCGCAGAAGTTCCAGGGCCAAGGTCAGAACCTGGTCCCCATCCAGGCGAACCTGCAGCGTGCGGCGGCCTCCGCCAAGGGCAAGGTCCCGACCGGTGCGGGCGCCGACTTGGCTGCGCAGGCGGCCGCAAGCCGGGCCCTCGAGCAGTTCGCGTTCGCCGGGCCTTCCGGTGTGCGGGGCGGCTACGGAGGCCTGGCCATCGTGGAACGCCGAGCACAGACCGCAGACGAGCTCGAGCGGTCTGGCGACAAGACTGCAGCCGACAAGCTGCGGGCCAGCGGTTTCGCGACCCAGGAGGACGCGCTGCAGGCTGCGCTCGAGGTCGCTCGCACGACCGGAGACGTCAGCCAGGCCGACCCCTACGCGCGCGACATCTACCTCGAGGCGCGCAACAAGCAGGCCTACCGCAACGACCAGCGGGCTGACTTCGAGGAGGAGATCCTGGCCAGCCGCAAGCGCATCGCACAGCTCGAGGCCGAGCGGGGCGCGCTGGATGCCGCCTACGATGACCCTGCCCTCGAGGTGCTGCGGAGGGAGCTCGAGGCGCAGGGCTACAAGGTCGAGCGCAAGGGCAGCGCCGACGAGTGGAAGAACCGCTACCTGCAGTACCAGAACACGCCGCTCTACGACACGCTGCTCAAGGCCGACCGACTGGTCGACGGCGCTCGCACGAGCGCGCGACCGCTGGCGCCTGCGACGACGGCGCAGACCAAGGCCATCAACCTCGCTCGAGCCTATGACCAGGCAGGCACCAGCTACGACGTGGACGTGCTGCGGGAGCAGCTCGCAAAGGACAAGAGCCTGAGCGCTGCGAGCATCGACGATGCGCTCGCGTTCCTCGTCGCGTACCGAGAGCTCGGCGGAGAGAAGCAGGACCCAGTCAAGCTCGAGGCTGACGCGCAGGCAGCGCAGGCGGCGAAGCAGACCGACGCGCAGAAGGCCGAAGCCGCCAAGGCCCGCCTGGCTGGTCTGCAGGCGCAAAAGGCGGAGCTCGAGGCGAAGAAGGCAGCGGTCAACGCGGCGCCGCCCCAGCCCGCGAGGGCTGCCGAGCTGCCTGCAGCGCTCGTGGCTGGCTTAGGAGCGCTCCCGGGCGCCCCTGGAGAGGAAGAGGCGCTGGCCCTCGGCGGAGCCGTTGTAGCGCCACAGCGCGAGGCAGACCCGACCAACCCTGCCTACGCGTACCAGGCGCGCGCCGAGGGCGGCTTCGATGTCTTCTTCAAGGGGGCCCCGTCCGGCGTGGCCAAGGCAGGCTCGAGGGCTGCGCAGAGCATCGAGCAGGTCCTCGGTGGAGGGCGCGCCCTTCCGCCCCCGGCGCCTAAGCCTCGACCTGTGCCTGCGCAGCCTGCAGCGGCTCCTGCAGCGCCTCGTGCGGCTGCTCCTGCGGGCTCGCCAGCGGCTGGCCCGGCGCCGGCGCCTGCAGCGCCGGTGAGGCCAGCGTTCGAGACGACTGAGCAGCGGCTCCAGCGGCTGCTCGAGGCGTCCCGCTGATGGCGACGCAAGCCGAGATGCTTGATGCTGCCGAGCGGCTCATCGCCAAGGGCCGGAAGGAAGAGGCGCGCGAGCTGCTCGAGCTTGCGCAGCAGCTTGAGCCCTCGCTACCGCTCACGCCGCAGCCCGCGCCCTTCCCGGCGTTCGCGCCGACCAGCGAGGTGCAGCGTCGTGTCGAGCAGGCGGCGCGCGAGACCGCGCAGGCGCAGATCGAGGCGCGGGGGCCCTTCATCGTCGGTGATCCGCTGCGGCAAGAGCAAGAGGCCGAGAGGCTGGCGCGCGAAGAGCTCGAGCGGCAACGTGGTCGGCTCGTCGTGGCTGGCGAGCCCCGCCCGCTCGAGCCTGGGACCAGCGCGCCCTTCAGCCGAGCCTCACGTGTGGTCGAGGCACCAGGCGTTCTTGTGGAGCCAGTCGAAGGCACCGGCGTGCTGGCGCCGGCCGAGCTGGCGCGGCGCGAAGCCGAGGCCCGCGTTCCGGTCGAGGGGCTACCGGCGCCGCTCGACATCGAGGCGCTCGAGGCGCCCGAGCTGTCGCGCTTCTACCGCGACCCTGCCACTGGCACGCTGCGCCGCCCGACCGTCCGTGAAGAGCTCGGCGAGGCCTTCCAGCTCCAGACCGAGGTCAGCGAAGAGCGCTTCCGCGAAGAAGAGCGCGTGCGAGGCGAGCAGCAGCGCGAGATCGACCGACGCCTCGAGGCCGGTGAAGACGTGCCTGTCTTCGAGCGCTACGTCGGGCCGCTGATCAGCGGCGTGCTGACCAAGGAGCAGCAGGGCGCTGGCGTGGTCGAGACTCCGCTGGGTGCTGCGCTGCGCTCTGCCCTCGGCTGGGTCTCGGTGGCCGCTGCGGAGGGCTACTTCCGAGGCCTCGGCTACGAGGTCGACGAGCGTGGGGTCCCGCGCAACGCTGACGACCTGGGCTACGAGCTGGCGAAGCTGCGGGAGCGCGCCGGACTGCCTGAGGTGATCTTCCCGACGCAGGCTCTTGAGCAGGCCGTCACCGGCTACGCTGACTCGCTCGGCGCCGACCCTGAGACCCGCACCACGATCACCAACGCACTGGCTGCGCTCCCGCAGCTCGCCATCCCGCTGCCTGGCGTGGCCACCCAGCGGCAGACTCGGAAGGTGACGTCGTTCGACCCTGAAGGTCGACGTCGGGTCACCGATGTAGAGGCTCCAGACCCGCTCGAGCAGCCGCAGGCCTTCCTGGAGTTCGAGGCGCGGCGCCTGACCGAGAACCTCGCCAAGGGGCGCACTCTCGGCGACGAGTGGGCCGACACTCCCGCAGTCCGAGACTACTACGCGCAGGTCACTGGAGACCCGGACGCAGCGTTCATCGCAGGCCTGGTTCCGGAGGTCATCCTGCCAGCGGGCCCCGAGGTGCTCCTGGGCATCGGGTACGTCGCTGACGTGGCGCGCTCGTTCGCGCGCGCCGAGCGCATGGCGGAGGTCAAGGCGGCGCAGAGTGCAGCGCAGGCTGCAGCGCGGAGTCGCGACTTCGTCCGAGGCCTCAGCGAGGCCAGTCCGGCCCGCGCTCGGCTGCCTGAGCTTGAGGCCCGAGCTGCGCAGCTCGAGGTGCGTGCGCTGGAGGCTGCGGACCAAGCGGCGGCCAACGTGAGCCCTGCAGTCGTCCAGGCTGTCGCACGCAAGGCGGCGCGCCTGGCTGTGGTCGATGGGGCGAAGCAACAGGCCTTCATCGACAAGCTCGATGCGGTCAACTTCCCGAGCGACGTCGCCAGGGTAGCCGACGAGGCTGGCTTGTCCGAGGCGGACAAGGCACGCGTCGTGTCGCTGACCAGCCAGAACACGCCGAGCGACTACGTTCTGATCAGCGACTCCATCGGCGTTCCTCGAGCCTTGGCGACCGAGGCGTCACAGCGGCTGGCGGCCCATCGTCGGGCCACGTTCGTGCGCACGCCAGACGAGGTGGCTGCTGCTCTGCGGGCTGAAGCTGCGCAGGCTTCGGGGCCAGTCCAGACCAAGCTCTTCGAGCTCGCTGCGCGCGCGCCGGCGGACGTGGGCGCGATTCGCAAGGAGGCCACGCTGGCCCTGAGAGAGTCGGCCCGGGCTCGAGGCCTGAGCGCCGACGAGGCGACCGTCTTCGCGCGCAGCTTCGACCAGCGCCCACCAGGTGAAGCGCTGCCTGAGCTCGCTCGCTACGCGACCTGGAGCGAGGTGCCTGCGGCTGCTCGGCGACAGGCGCAGGCAGCGTGGGAGGTGAAGTTCCTCGACCAGCTGGGCCCCATGGCGCGCCGCGCCGCAGACCTGACGCGAGCGAAGGTCTGGTTCGATGGCACGGAGTCGGTCTTCAACGGCTTGACCGCACGCAAGGCGCGGGCCCTGGCCCCGTTCGTCCCGCTCGACCGAGGCACCTTGGCGGCGGCGCGCGCCGCACGGGAGATCCAGGCGAAGGGCATCTCCAGCCTGCGGGAGCTCAAGAGCAAGCTCACTGAGGCTACGAAGCGGACTGGAAGCGTGGATGGAGCGCTGGACGAGCTCATGGCGGCCGAGCTGACGCGCTCCGCTGCAGCGCGGACTCCGGCGCCACAGGCCTGGGAGGCGCTGTTCGAGGCCTTCTACGGTGCTCGCAAGGACGCAGCCAAGGAGCGCGCCGCGCAGCTTGTGAACCTCGAGCAGTACCCGACCCTCGCACAGGTCCGGGCTCTGGACAGGCTGCTGGAGACGCAGGGCATCGTCACCGGCAAGGCGCCCGACTTCCGCGCTGGCTTCTTGAAGGTCATTCACGAGCAGGGCTTGAAGAAGGCCCTGAGCGCCGAGGCGCGCGACATCTACGCTGCGCAGGCTGCAGTCGACCTGGCCCCAGGCCAGACGCTCCAGGACATCATCCAGCGGTTCCCGCAGCCTGGCGCTGTGCGGACGCTACCTGTGCCTGACTTGACGGCAGCAACGCCCTCGACCCGCATCGCGCTGGTGGACCCGACCGCTGGCGAGGTCGAGCGGGCCCTGTCCGAGGGCGTAGCGGATGGCCTGTTCACCGCGATCGACAGCGTTCCGGTGCGTGCTCGAGGGGCCACGTCAGCCTACCTGCAGGATGCCATCGAGCATGCGGCCAGCGTGGGTCGGCGCGACTCGCAGAGCCGCTTCACCTACGGCTACATCCTGCCCAACGTGCCTGTGCAGCTCGGTCGGCTGGCTCAGCTCGGCCTGTTGCCGATGGCGACCATCGGCGCGCGGCGCACGCTTGAAGCGGCTGGCTTGGTGGGTCGCGACGCGCTGGACTACGCCACAGAGGCGGTCTTCAACCGCCGGATGCTCGGGACCGGCATCGTCGATGACGCTGGCGTTTACTACAGCCCGAAGGTCATCGATGACCTGGCGCGCAGCTACGGCGTGGGCACCAGCGCGGTCGAGGCTGAGCGGGTCGGGTCGCTCGGTCGCGACCTGCTGCGGGAGGCGCAGGCTGCAGCTGCGAAGCACCCACGGCTGGCAAGCGTGCTCGAGACCGCGAACCCGCTGGACCGCGGGCTCTTCCTGCGGTTCGCTGAGGCCCTCGAGCTCAACTTCCGGCGCAGCGTGTTCGAGCTCGCTCTGGCGGCGGGGCGCCCGCCTGCCGAAGCTGCTGACCTGGCGAAGCGGTCGCAGCTCGACTTCGACGCGACTCCGGAGTTCGTGCGCAACCAGGCAGCGCGCTGGCTCGGCGAGAGCGCGTGGCTCTACGCTGCGACCACGCAGGCTCTCGGCACCGTGGCGGCGCAGCCGAGGCTGGCCGTGGCCACGCTGCAGGCTGCTCGGGCCAAGGCCGAAGCGCAGGACCCCTACAGCCTGCACGGAGACAAGGCCCTGACGTCGCTCGGCATCATCGAGGCCGACGGCAACGAGTACTACCTGCCCAGCGTGCCTGCCTTCAAGCCGCTCGAGGCTGCGATCGGCGCTGCTCGGCGCGCCGACCTCATCGTGCGGGACATCCGCGCGGCCTACGGGCAAGGGGACGCGGTCGACGCTGGCATCGTGGCGCTCGAGCAGGGCGCTGGGTCGGTGGCCAGCGTCGCAGCTGCCCTCATGGCGCCCGAGGTGCTCGAGGCCTGGGAGCGCTACGACGAGGGCGCTGCCTACGTCACTGCGGGCATCCCGACCGCTGAGCCTCTCAGCGACGAGAAGGCCTTTTGGGCGCTGGCGATGAACGCTCACGTGAAGGACCCCTCCAGGCTCCCAGGAGGGGAGTGGGAAGACTTCCTGCGCGTGTACCAGCCTGAGCTTGTGCTCCCGCCGGCGGACCTGGCAGACAAGCAGGATGCGCGCTTGTGGACCGGTGTGCCTCCGGAGGGCCTGCCGCACCTGCGGATGGGTACGACTCCGGAGGGGCGAGAGCTGTGGATGGGCTTCAAGCCGTCCGCTGTCGGCCTCAAGCGGCTCAGTGTCCTGCGGGCCCTGACTCCGGACAACCTCGAGCAGGCCCTGCAGCTCTACAGTGCGTTCAACGTGGACGGCTTCCGCGCTCGCGACATCCGCGCTTCCGCGCCGCCATTCGACGTCGTCGCTCAGCCTGTGCTGGCGCCGACGTTGCCGCAGGCTGCTGCTGAGCTCGTGTTGCCCCGCGTTACAGTGTCTCCAGCGGAGGGGCGTCGCAGGCAAGCTGAAGCTGTCAAAGCCGTCCGCGAGAACGTGAAGTAGCCGCCCGAGCACGAGGGGGAACCATGCCGACACGGATCACCAACTTCCTGCACGTCAGCCAGACCACTGGAACGACTGCGCTCACCAACGCGTTCGGGACCGCGCGCCCCCATGACCTGGCTGCGTTCCGGCCGGTCTTCACGCAGGCCCCGTTCTGGGTCGGCATCTTGGACACTGTGAACCTGCACGTCCATGCCATCGCGGGCGGGTGCGCGAAGCTGACTGTGCGCGTGACCTCGGACGCTGCAGGCAACGAGAGCATCCTCCCTGACACCGAGGCCACGATCGCCACCGGCATCGGCACGGCGACGACTGGCAGCGTGGTCTTCTCGGCTGGCGTCGGCATGAGCAACCTCAACCCGACGCAGACTGATGCGCTGATCTACGTGTGGGTCAAGACCGACGTGGGCACGGCGAACCTCAAGGAAGCCACCATCACCTGGCGAGAGTGAGGTCCACATGCCCATCGTCCCGCTTTTCAACCCGGTCACTGGCGCTTCTGGCGGGCCCCAGCCATCGGCCCCCGCGGCCGCAGTGCGCTCGCTCGGCAACCTCAACGGCGGCGGGTACACCTTCAGCGACACGGCTGGCGTGGCCCTGTCCAGCTACGCCTACGACGCGGGGACTGACACCCACACGTTCAACACCAACACAATCGGCGTCGCCAACGAGACCTACTCGC
>CAYGYF010000011.1:0-21094 GCA_964354065.1 uncultured Dehalococcoidia bacterium
CCCAAGCTGCAATCGGGGTTGGTGCACTTGCCGCCCGGGCCCAGCTTCTTGCCGCAGAAGAGGCAGTGGGTGTTCTCCCACCACAACAAATACGCCAGCCCCGCCATCGCCGAGACCAGCGGTATCGCCACTGCCAGTGTTAGCGGTCGCTTCCTCATCCAAAACGCCCGCCCCGAAGGCGTCATCATTGTAGCATCCAGACTAATAGCGGTCAAAGTATCCGGCTAATATCCAAGAATAGGGACGCCCTCCCATCACGCCTCGCCCTCCAGAGGCAGGCAACAGTACAGGGCGTTGGGGTCGCACTCCAGCGTCTCCATCTGGATGGTGCTGTGGCCGATTGAGAAGCGGCCAGCCAGCAGTTCGTTCACCGTCGCCAGGATGCGGTCGCCCTCGCTGATCGGCCGGTCATCCATCCGCACGTGGCAACTGAGGGCGTGCAGGCCCGGCGCTATCGACCAGACGTGCAGGTCGTGGATGTCCCTCACCCCCGGCACATCTGCCAGCGCTGCTGCCACCTCCTGGACGTTCAGCTCCGGCGGAGCGGCCTCCAGCAGGATGGCCACCCCCTCCCTGATGATCCGCCAGGCGCCGAAGACGATGATCAGCCCGATGAACACGCTGATCAGGGGGTCCGCCCAAAACCAGGCCGTGAGCAGGATCACGGCCCCACTTACGATCACCGCCACCGAGCCCAACAGGTCTCCCGTCACGTGCAAGAAAGCGGCGCGCACGTTCAGGCTCCGGCGCTGGTGTCCCCACAGCAGCCGCATCACCGCCGCGTTGACCAGCAACCCGACCGCGGCCACCCCCAGGGTCAGCCCTCCCTCCACCTCCGGCAGGTCGCGAAAGCGCTGGTAGGCCCCCCAAAAGATGGCGCCCGTGATGCCCACCAGCGTCAAGGCATTCACCAGGGCGACGAGGGTGCCCACCCGATGGTAGCCGAAGGTCATGCGATGGTTGGAGGGCCGCTGCACCTGCCCCACGGCGTACAGGCTGAGGCCCAGGGCCAGCAGGTCGGTGAACACGTGGCCGGCGTCAGCCAGCAGGGCCAGGCTGTTGGCGAAGTAGCCGCCAACCAGCTCGCCCACCAGGATCACGGACGTGAGCAGAGCAGCCCAGCGCAGGCGCTGCCCCGCCAAAGCCACAGAGGGGGTGAAGGTCTGGACCCTCAAGCTCGCCATGATCCCCTACGAACGCTCCCCCACCATACGCTTGTGCTCCTTCATCAGGCAGCGATCCATCACCATGCCTATCGGCAGGCGCTTGCCGTTGCTCTTGACCAGCACGATGTCCCAGGCCCGCACGTCGGGGGAAGACGAGGATGCTGGGAATGAGCAGCAGGGCCCATACCTAATTATAGGATTCCTCTCCTGGAAGCGTCCACCTTCGTTGACATGCCCAGCGCCAGGGGATTACAATGGCCGCTAGCCACCAGCCACTGAGGGAGGACGATGCGCAAGGACCTGATGGAGATTCTGGCCTGTCCCCTCTGTAAGGAGCCCCTAGAGCTGACTGTGGAGGAGGAGAAGGGGGCAGAGGTCGTCACCGGCTCCCTCTTGTGCCCCAAGTGCTCCGAGCGCTATCCCATCGTCGATTCCATCCCCAATCTTCTCCCCCCGGAGCTACGGGAATAGCGCCGAGCCTGCCGGATGTGAAGTTGGGAGGTGTTGAAGGATGGAGCGGTCACAACTGACAGGCGCCCTCATCATGGCGGGCGCCGTCTTCCAGATGATCTTCTTCCTCTGGGCTGCCGCCAGGCGTAGCTATGTCGCGCTGGCCCTGCCGGTGATGAGCGCTCTCGCTGCCATCTCCGCCCTCGCCTTCTGGATCGGCTGGACAATGTTTACCGCCGAGAGCGAGCTGGGCGAGGAGGAACTCGAGGAAGAGGAAGCTATACCCTAGCGTCACTCCTCCGCTATTCCTCTCTCCTCCTCATCACCCGGTTTGTAGCGGAAGGCTTTAGCCTTCCGTCTTGCAGCGCAAGCCCCTTCGGCTCACGGCGGAAGGCTTCCACCAGTTTCCCAGCCCCTGGGAGCTATTTCCCTTATCCCTTCTTCTCCCACCGAGGCCCGAAGCTCCCCTATCGTCTTGCCCAGCAGCGGATGCCGTAGTCCGGGCGCCAGCTCAGCCAGCGGCACCAGGACGAAGGCCCTCTCCACCAGGCGGGGATGAGGTACCTGAAGCTGGCCCGTGTCCACCACCCGCTCCCCGTAGAGAAGGATGTCCAGATCGATGGGCCGCGGCCCCCATAGTTGGCCGCCCGGCCGCCGCCCGATCTCCCACTCCAGACCCTTGAGAAAGCGCAAGAGGGCCGCCGGCTCCAGGCCGGTAGCGATGCGACAGACGGCGTTGAAGAAGGGCGGCTGGTCAATCCCGCCCTGGGGCTCCGTCTCGTAGAGAGGAGAGACCTCCTCCAGGCGGGCCAGCGTCCCCAGGCGGTCCAGGGCCATCCGCAGGTTCGCCAGGCGGTTACCCACGTTGGCCCCCAGGCCGAGGTAGACGGCAGCGGTGAGATCAGACATCCCTAGCCTCACAAGAGGTGGGAGAACTCCTCTGGAGTCAGGCCAGCCTCCTTGACGATCTTCGCTTGAAGGCCGCTCTCTAGGCCTCTGACGTGTCGAGGTATGGGAATGGGCCTCCGCAGCCCTTGCTTGTGCATGATAATATGCTTTCCCGTCTCCCGAACGACAGAGAGCCCTGCCTTTTGCAGGGCTCGTACCATCTCTTCCGGCTTTAGACTGGGCAGGCGGTGTGTCACTGAGACCGCAGGAGCTTGTCGGCCCGTTCGGCCACAGATCGCAGAGTCTCCGGGATGGGAAGATTCAGGTCCCGTGCCGCTGCAAGGCAGCCGCAGAGGGCGTCTTGGATGTTCTCCAAGGCCTCCTCAAAGGTCTCGCCCTGGGAGACACAGCACGAGTAGCCAGGAACCGAGACGACATAGCCGCCCTCCTCCGCCACCTCGAATTCGTACTCGACGCCGTCCTTCACTACCCTGATCTTGTCCAGGGGCTTCAGCTTTCCCAGCACACCTCTGCCTCCGAAGACAATTATAGCACGCCCCGCACGATAGCATCCGCCATCCGCGCCACCCGCGTCATCGCCTGCACGTCATGCACCCGCACGATGTCGGCACCGTGGGTGATAGCGATGGCCACCGTAGCCGCCGTCCCCTCCAGCCGCTCCTCCACCGGCAGGTCGAGAACCTTGCCGATGGTGGACTTGCGGGAGGTGCCGATGAGGATCGGCCGGCCTAGCGCCCGCAGCTCACCCAGGCGGCGCAGCATCACCAGGTTCTGCTCCTCGTCCCAGCCGAAGCCGAAGCCGGGATCGACGATCAGCCGCTCCTCGGCGACCCCCACCTCGCGGGCGGTGCGCAGGCTCTCCCCCAGACCCGCCAGCAGGTCGTCGATCACGTCGTGGAATTCGCGCCCCCGCTGGTTGTGCATCACCACCGCCGGCAGGCCCGTCTCCGCCGCCAAGCGAGCCATCCTCTCGCCGTCGTGCCGGAAGCCCCAGATGTCGTTGAGCATGTGGGCGCCCGCCTCCCTGATGGCCGCCTCCGCCACCTCCGCCTTATAGGTATCGATGCTCACGGGCAGGCTCGTCTCCCGCACCAGACGGCGGATCACCGGCACCACCCGCCGCATCTCCTCCTCGACCGGTATCGGCTCGAAGCCCGGCCGGGTGGACTCGCCCCCCACGTCCAGGATGTCCGCCCCCTCCGCCTCGAAGCGACGGCCCTGCTCCACCGCCGCCTCCACGTCGCGGCCCAGCCCGTCGCCCGAGAAGGACTCCGGGCTGACGTTGATCACTCCCATGACGTAGGTACGGCTGCCCCAGACGAATTGGCGGTCGCGGATGGTGATGGGAGCGGGTGCGATCACTGAGCCACCTCCTCCTGCTACGACGGCCTCTCGGCGATGCTAGATGATTTCTATCTCTTCCTCTGTGACTTCGCCATCCCGGATACGGAAGGCCCGAACCACTGGGTTCTGCGGGTCGCGCAGTGACACCAGGAAGTACAGCGATTCGGGCCAGAAGGCCAGGCGGACGTCCGTGGGCGAGGGATAGGCCTCGCTGGCGGTGTGGGAGTGGTAGATGCCCAGGAACTGCCAGCCGCTCTCCTCGCACTCACGGTGGATGCGGAATAGTTCCTGGGAGTCGACCTCGTAGCGGTAGCGGCTATGCTCGGCGTTGGTGGCCCGATAGAGCTTGAGGACGCGCCCATCCCTGCCCGCCAGCACGCCGCAGCACTCGTTGGGCGCCTCCTGGCGGGCGTGGGCGATCATCTCCTCCAGATAGTGCTTCTCGATGGAGAACGCTACCACCAGACCTCGGCCTCGATGTCCTCGGGTAGCTCTGCGTAGCTCTTCGTCCACAAGCCGGTCGACAGGTACTTCCAGCCGCCGTCGGCCAACAGCACCACCATCTTCCCCCGGCCCATCCCCTGGGCGACCCGCTGGGCGATGCGCAGAACCGCCCCCGACGAGACCCCAGCGAAGATGCCCTCCTTCTGCAACAGCTCCTTGGCGGCAGCGAACGAAGTGCGGGAGTCCACCAACATCCGCCCATCCAGCACCGATTCGTCCAGCACCGCCGGCACGAACCCCTCCTCCAGGCTTCTCAGCCCCTGCACCAGATCGCCCGGGTAGGGAGCCGTGGCGATGACCTTGATCTTCGGGTTGTGCTCCTTCAGGCGACGTCCCACCCCAGTGAGGGTACCGCCCGTCCCCAGGCCGGCCACGAACACGTTCAGGTCCGGCAGGTCGCGCAGGATCTCGACGCCGGTGGTCTCGTAGTGGGCGCGGGGGTTGTTTTCGTTGCCGTACTGGTAGGGCATGTAGTAGTGATGGTCCTCCTCCGCCATCGTCTGGGCCAGAGCGATGGCGCCGTTGGTGCCGCGCGCCCCGTCCGAGTACACCACCTGGGCCCCGAAAGCATGCAGAAGCTGCGTCCTCTCCTCGCTCAGGTTGTCAGGCATCACCACCTTGACCTTGTATCCCTTGATGATGCCGATCATCGCCAGGCTGATGCCGGTGTTGCCGCTGGTGGCCTCCAGGATCACCCGGTCATGGGTCAGCTCGCCGCTCTCCTCCGCCCCCTTGATCATGTAGGGGGCGATGCGGTCCTTGAGGCTGCCGGTGGGATTCTGCCCCTCCAGCTTGGCGAAAATGCGTACCCTGGGATTGGGGCTGAGGTGCCTCAGCTCCACCAGAGGCGTATTGCCGATAGCATCTAGGATGGTGGCGTAACCCATAGTTGTAGTCGTAGGGACAGACCATTAGGTCTGATCGAAGAAGCTTCTTTGCCACAGACGTCCCCTACCGCTTCTCTTATGGTCATGCCGCTCCCTCTCTGCCCTCGTGGCTAGTGGCGAAGGGAGACCCACAGAAGGCTTCATAGTCGATCACTTCGTGGATGGTGGGGGCGTCGCCGCACAGGGGACACCTCGGGTCGCGACGAATCTTCACCTGGCGAAACTCCATGGCCAGAGCATCGAAGATCAGCAGCCGCCCGGCCAGCGATTCGCCGAGGCCTAGAATGAGCTTCAGGGCCTCGAAGGCCTCGATGACGCCGACAACTCCCGGCAGAACCCCCAGAAGGCCAACCTGGGAGGGGCTAGGCACCACCTCCGCGGGCGGTGGCGCCGGGAAAAGGCAGCGGTAGCATCCTTTGCCGGGAATAAACACTGCCGCCTGCCCCTCGAACAGGAAGACGGCGCCGTCTATAAAGGGCTTGCCTGCCAGGTAGCAGGCGTCATTCAGCAGGTAGCGAGTGGCGAAGTTGTCTACCCCACCCACCACCATATCGTACTGAGCGACGATCTCGATGGCATTGGCTGAGGTCAAACGCACTCCATGAGGAATGACCCGCACATCGGGATTATAGCGGGCGATCGTTTCCTGAGCCGACTCCACCTTCGGCCGCCCCACGTCGGCGGTGTGGTGGAGGATCTGGCGATGGAGATTGGAAAGCTCCAGCTTGTCGTTATCGACAATGCCCAGGGTGCCCACGCCAGCCACGGCCAAATAGATGGCAGCCGGCGAGCCCAGGCCGCCCGCCCCCACGATGAGCACTTTGGCCGCCAATAGACTACGCTGACCCGCCGACCCCACCTGGGGGATCATGATCTGGCGGGAGTAGTGCAGCGTCTGCTCCGCCGTAAGATCCTGACCGCCGGCGATAGCAGGGATGACCGCCACCTCGTCCCCGTCCTTCAGGGGTGTGGCCTTGCCCTGGAGCGTGTGGATCTCGTGGCTGTTGACGTAGATGTTGATGTGGGCGGGGATCTCGTTTCGTCCGTCCAAAAGCATATTGCGCAGCGCCGGGTAGCGTGTGCCCAGGTCGTCGAGCAGTTCCTCCACCGTGTGCGCCTCGGCCTCCACGTAGGAGCGGCCGCCCATTAGCCTGCGGAACGGCGGGGGAATGTAAACGGTGACGGGCATCTCTTTCCCTCCTGAACGTCCTACATGGCCACGCCAAGATAGCGCTCGCCGGTGTCAGGCAGAATGGTGACTACCCGCTTGCCAGCGCCCAGCCGCTTGGCCACCTTCAGGGCGGCGAAGACGTTGGCGCCGGCGGAGGGGCCCACCATCAACCCCTCCTCGCGGGCCAGCCGCTTGGCGGTAGCGTAGGCCTCTTCGTCACCCACGGCGATGATCTCGTCGATGATTTCGCGGTTCAGCACCGCCGGTACGAAGCCGGCGCCGATGCCCTGAATGCCATGGGCGCCAGCCCGGCCGCCCTGCAACACCGGCGAGCGGGCGGGCTCCACCGCTACGATAAGCACCGATGGCAGCGCCTTCTTCAGCACCTCACCCACGCCGGTGATGGTGCCTCCCGTGCCCACGCCGGCCACGAAGGCATCCAGACGCCCCTCGGTGGCCTCCAGGATCTCCTGGGCCGTGGTCCGCCGATGGATCTCCGGGTTGGCCGGATTCTCGAACTGCTGGGGCATGAAGTAGTGGGGGTTGTCGCGCACCAGCTCCTGGGCGGCGGAGACGGCACCTGTCATCCCCTTAACGGCTGGGGTGAGAACGACCTCCGCCCCGTAGCGGGCCAGCAGTTCACGGCGGGCCAGGCTCATGTGCTCGGGCATGGTGACGATGAGATGGTAGCCCTTCACCGCTGCCACCATCGCCAGGCCGATGCCCGTGTTGCCGCTGGTGGGCTCGACGATGGTGTCGCCGGGGTGGATGATCCCCCGCTCCTCGGCGTCCTCGATCATGCTCAGGGCGATGCGGTCCTTGACGCTACCGGCAGGGTTGGCGGCCTCCACCTTGGCCACCACCTCCGCCCAGCCATCAGATACCACCCGCCTCAACCGAACCATAGGCGTATGGCCCACCAGGCCGAGAATGTTGTCAGCGATCTTTCTGTTCTCTGCCATCTCCTCTAGATCACGTAGCGGCCGCCGGCGGCGCTGACGCTGCGATCCTTCGCCGCTAGCTGGCCGATGGTGGTGCTGTCCAGCACCCGCTGGATAGCACCCTGTACATCTTCCCACATCTCCCGCTGGGCGCAACCGCCCGAACGCGAGCACTGGCTGCTCTCCTCCAGGCAGTCCAGGGGCATGATCGGACCCTCCAGGGCCACCACAACTTCGCTCACTCTCAACTCATCGGGGTCACGGATTAGGGCATGGCCCCCCTCGGGCCCGCGCACGCTGCGGATGAACCCCGCCCGGCGCAGGACAGTGAGGAGCTGCTCCAGGTAGGCCTCGGGGATGCCCTGGCGCGCGGCGATCTCGCTGCTCTGAACGGGCCCCGACTGGCCGTAGTGGTGGGCCAGCTCGATCAGCGCCCGAATGCCGTAGTCGCCCTTGGTAGAGACCCTCATGGCTTATCGCCACCTATCCCTGCCGACGGGAAAGTGGACTAATTTTATCAACAATATTATCATGCGGCCGCCGTTGCAGCAAGGCCCCCAACACAACAAGCGGGCCCCGCCCTGAGCTTGTCGAAGGGGCCCGCCCTCGTTGCCTGCGTCAGACGATCGTCTGAGGGTTTACCCCCCGGCCACCGCCGGCACGATGCTCACCTCGTCGCCGTCCTTCAAGGCGGTGGCCAGGCCTTGGAGGAAGCGCACGTCCTCACCGTTCACGTAGACGTTCACGAACCGCCGGATCCCCCCCGATTCGTCGCACAACCGCTCCTTCAGGCCCGGATAGGTCGCCTCCAGCGAGTCGATGCACTCCGAGAGGCTGTTGCCGTCAGCCGAGACGCTATCCTGGTCGCCGGTGATCTTCCGCAACGGCGTCGGTATCTTCACGATGACGCTCAACGTATACCTCCGCTAAGTCTCCAAATGTAGAGGAAGGCTTCAGCCTTCCAGCCGTCCCTTTTGGAGGCCTGAAGGCCTCCGCTACATGCTGCCCTATCCCTCCACTATATCCCCCGGCACCGGGTCCACTCGCACCCCCTGCTCCGTCACCCACCGCACGCCCCGCTCGATCTCCTCCAGCTCCCCCTCCAGCTCCAGGACCACCCAGCCGCGATCCTCGGTGACGTCGGCCCGACGGATGTTGGTGACCAGGTCGAACTGCTTGCCCAGCTTCCAGATGACGGGCTCCTTGACTAGCTCCGTAGGGAAGGTGAACTTCACTCTTTGCTTGGCCACGATTCTCTCCTCGGCTATTCAAACTGCGCGCTCTGCCCGCCGGCGGCGACGGCCTGTCGGCGGCGGGCCATCGCCTCTTCGAACGATGCCACGTTGGGCTGGATGTGCAAAGGCGGCGTCAGCTTGTCCACCACCGCCTCCTGCGTCTTCAGGCCCGCACCGGTGATGAACGCCACCACCAGCTCGTCCGGCTCGATCCGCCCCTGAGCCGCCAGCCGCTTCAGGCCAGCGACGACCACGCCGCCCGCCGTCTCGGCGAAGATACCCTCGGCCTCGGCCAGCAGCTTCATCCCCTCCACCACCTCTTCGTCGCTCACGGCCACCCCAAAGCCGCCGCTGTCCGCCAGCACCTTCAGCGCGTAGTATCCGTCGGCGGGGTTACCGATGGCCAACGACTTGGCGATGGTCTTGGGGCGCACCGGCCGGATGTCGAAGCTCTGGCGCTCCCAGGCCTCCACTATCGGCGAGCAGCCCTCGGCCTGCGCCCCCGACATACGAGTGTGACCCCAATCCACCAGCCCCAGCCACGCCAGCTCCTTGATCCCCCTCCAGATCTTGGTGAGCAGCGAGCCGCTGGCCAGAGGGACGATACAGTGGTCGGGAACCCGCCAGCCCAGTTGCTCCAACACCTCGTAGGCCAGAGTCTTGCTCCCTTCGGCGTAGTAGGGTCGCACGTTGATGTTGACGAAGGCCCAGGGATACTTGTCGGCCAGCTCGCTGCACAGGCGATTCACCTCGTCGTAGCTGCCCTCCACCGCCACCAGGGTCGCGCCGTACACCGCGGAGCCGATGACCTTCCCCTGCTCCAGGTCGGCCGGGATGAACACCAGCGCCCGCATCTTCCCTTTGGCAGCGTGGGCCGCCACGGCGTTGGCCAGATTGCCCGTGGAGGCGCAGGCCAGGGCATCGAAGCCGAACTCGCGCGCCTTGGTGCTGGCTACCGTCACCACCCGATCCTTGAACGACCAGGTGGGGTTTACGCAATCATTCTTGACGTACAGCCGCCGCAGACCCAGGGCCTCGCCCAGGTTCTTGGCCCGCAGCAGCGGCGTGAAGCCCGCCCCGATATCGACCGCCTGCTCCCGATCGCAGGGCAGGAGATCGGCGTAGCGCCAGACGGTGAGCGGGCCCCGCTCGATGCTCTGCCGACTGATCGCCCGGCCCAGGGCCTGATAGTCGTAACCAACCTCCAGGGGACCGAAGCAGAATTCGCAGACGTGGATAGGGTCCAGCGCATATAAGCGCCCGCATTCTCTACAGCGTAAGTGGCTAGCGTAAGACATGTTGGCGATCACCCCTTCTTCCCGGCTGCCCGCCCTCAGGCAGGCGTGATGCAGTGCTCCCGTGCCCCGACCAGGTCGGGGCGGGACATCGCCATCGCCTTTGCTCGCCAGAGCTGTAGCGCGTTCATCAACAAACCGAAAACCTCTTCGCCTGCCTGCCGCGGGTAGGGCCCAGACGAAGAGGTTCTTGATCGGACGTACCGACCTCTTATCGTGCCCCGACAGGTCGGGGCCGGCGTTGGCACCGTAACTAGCAGGAACGTGGAACATAGGTCAGGAAACGAGAGCTTCCCGCCTGTTCCCTGCTCCTCGCTTGGCCCGGTTGCCGGGTTTCGTAGGGCCGTTCCCTCCACCACTCTGGATAAGAGGGCTATTCAGTTGTGCCAACGATACTATCAGAGGCCAGAGATTGTGTCAACGGCAAGAAATGGCGACCAGGTCTTGACCGTAAGCGAAGACGACCCATAATTACTCCCGACATCGGCTCCCGAAGGAATGCAGCCGGACCCAGCAACATGAGCGCTTTGCTCGCGGAGAGCAGATGTCTCCAAGAACGTGGCGGCCCGCCTCCTAGGCGGCCGCAGAAAGGAGTACTACCAATGTCGCGCTTCTCCAAGTTGCTACAGGCTGCACTGGCAGCGGCGCTCCTGTTGTCCGTCGGCCTCGTAGGTCTGGCCTGCAAAGAGGAAGAGAAGGGCACCGCCACCACCACCCCTAAGGCCACGGCCACCGCCTCACCCAAGGCCTCACCCAAGGCTTCGCCCACCGCTACCCCCCGCTAGTAGCGACCAGACCCAGGGGAAACACCTCACACCTAGGCTGGAGCCCCTCCCTCGAACGGGCCGCTCGAGGGAGGGGGCCCCACAAGCGACCTCTCACCGGGAGCCGTCGCCAGGGAAGACTGATCGCACTCCTCGCACAGGTGGCACCCGCCGCTCACGTAGAGCGTGACCGGAGGGGCCGCCCCTTCGGCAGGCTCCACGGGCGGCTGCCTTCACTCCTGACTGACTTCCTCCCGTGCCACGCGCCGCTTCTCGGCGCGGGCGGGCGGCCGCCGCGTCAGCAGAAAGGCGACCGCCACAGGGGTCGCGATCATTATCGCCAGGGCGATGAGCTGGGCCATGCGCAAGCCCAGAGCAACGATCTCGTCATCCCGCAGGAAGCTGATGCCGAACCGCATCGCCGAGTACAGGAAGGCCCAGGCAAAGAAGACCATCCCGTCCCGCTTGAAGACGCGCCGCGCCACCAGCAGAAGCAGGACGAAGATGATCAGGTCGCCCACCAGCTCGTAGGCCACGGCCGGGTGCTGAGCCAGAGGCGGCTGGTTGATGAAGAAGGGATAGCTAGGGCTGTTGGGATTCGTGTACAGCACGCCGATGGGCCAGTCGGTGGTCCTGGCGAAATGCTCGCCGTTGATGACGTCGCCGATGCGCCCTACGGCCATGCCCAGGATGGCGCCGATAGCGGCGATGTCGGCCATCACCCCCCACCGGGGCAGCCGACGCCAAGCGGCGTAGGCACTCGCCCCTAAGGTACCCCCGATCAGCGCCCCGTAGATGGAGATGCCACCGGTGTTGATGGCGAACACCTCCAGAGGGTCGTCGCCAAATAGGTCCAGGTTCTCCAGCACGTACAGGGTGCGGGCGCCGATGATCCCGCCGATCACCAACGCCAGGGCCATATTGTAGATAGTGTCCTCGGCGATGCCGGCCCGCCGCCCCAGGATGGCGCTCACCCACACGCCCGCCACCACCCCCACGGCGGTGAACAGCCCATGCCAGGTGATGCTCAGGCCGCCGATCTCGAAAAGCTCCGGGTCGAGGCCGATCTTGATGGTCAAGGGAACCAGGGCACTAAGAACTTCCATCGTGCTGTCCCTCCAGAGCGTCCGGCCAACCCGCCTGCCCATCTCCGCCGACGGCGGACGCCTCCGGCGCAGGCAGACCTGCCTCCTCCCCCAGCTTGCCCATCTCGCGGCGCAGGTTCGCCAGATGGCCGGCTATCCCCGCCAGGTAGGTGCGGTCGGAGGTTATCTTAACCCAAAGTCGCCGCCGAGGCACGTAAAACGTTACCCCCAACCGCATCGGGCTTGGGGCCAGCCCACGCCCGCCGCCGCTGGGGCGCCTCGTCCACCCTCCGGCGTCCGGCGGCTGCCCCTCCTCCTCTTCGGCCCCCTCTGTCATCCCCCTCACGGCGCGAACACCCTCTCCCACAGGCGGCGCACCTCCGCCGGGCCCAGGCCTTGGCCCAGATAGCCATCCCCCACCCGGATCTCGAAGTGGAGATGATTCTCGACATCGGGGTCGCTGACCCCTTCGGGCGTCCCCGAGTTGCCCACGTAGCCCACCACCTGTCCCACCTCCACCGCCACCCCCACCTGCACCCCGGCCTCTATCGCCAGCAGGTGGGCATAGCGGGTGACGACGCCATCGCCGTGGTCGAGCCACACCTGCCGACCGCGCAGGCGGTCCAGGGTGGCAGCGTCGGTATGGTTCTCCTGTTCGCTGCGGGCCAGCAAAGCGTCCATCTCCTCCGCCGTGATCTCCCGATAGTCGTGGTCGGCGCGGATCACCACCCCCGTCTTGGCCGCCAGCACCGGCATGCCGCGGCCGACGGGCACGCAGGACTGGCCATCGTAGAAATCCACCCCCTCGTGGACGCCGAAGCGGTACTCTCGCGGGGCGTTGGGCATCAGTTCATCATTCTCCGGAAGGCAGGCGCCAGCGATGGGAAAGCGGAAGCCCCGGGCGACGGCCTCCAGCATGAGCGGCGCGGTAGGCTTAGCAGTGGGAGACGGCGAGTGGCTGGCTTGAGAGGTGGGAACGGCCTTCAGCTCCTGGACGTGAACCCCCGTGTTGACCTCCTCGGGCGAAGAGATGCACACTATCCCCAGGACGCCGGCCCCTGCCGCCGCCAACGCTACCAGGCCAAGCCCCGCCAGGTTACCGAGCCACCGGATAGCCTTCCTCCTCCATCGCCTTCTCGATGGCCATCACTTCCACCAGAGAGGGATCATACCTGATCACGACCTCTTTCGTCTCAGGGCTCCCCTTCAGGAACTGCACCCCCGCCAGCCTGGACACCGCCTTCTGGATGCTGACGATGCAGTGATCGCAAGAGATGTCGGGGGCCCTGAGGATCACCTCTTCCATAGCTTTCACCTCCTGGCAAAGATCGGCCTCTTGCCCGCCAGCCGAACGGCCTCGGCGTGAGCGCGCTCCTCCAGAGCATCGTCCAGGGGTGAGAGATCGACCTCGCCGTACCTGCGCCTGAGAGCCTGAGCGATGAGATGATCGCTGAACCGGGGGTTCTTGGGCAACAGCGAACCGTGGAGATAGGTGCCAAAGGCGTTCTTGTAGACCGCCCCCTCGGTGCCATCGCGGCCGTTGTTGCCGTGGCCAGCGACCACCCTGGCCAGGGGCCGAGCGCCCGACCCCAGGTAGGTCCGCCCGCCGTGGTTCTCGAACCCGACCAGCGTTCCCCCCTCCCAGCGCACCACCACATTGCCGATGAACCGCTTGGCCGTCGGGCCAGGGTGGACAGTCGCCAGATCGAAGACACCCACGCCCGGCAGATCCTCCCCCACGGCCGGACGATAGTAGCGGCCCAGGAGCTGATACCCGCCGCACACCGCCAGCACCACCACGCCCTCCTCCACCGCCTGCCGCAGAGGCTCGCCCTTGACCTCCCCCAGGTCTGCCGCCACCCGTTGCTGCTCGCGGTCCTGAGCCCCGCCGATGAAAATCATGTCGTAAGCGCCCGCGTCCAGCGACTCTCCCAACTCCAGTTCGTCCACCACGAGAGCGATACCCCGCTGCTCGCAGCGACGGCGCAGGCACATGATGTTGCCACGGTCGCCGTAGATATTCATCAGCTTGGGATAGAGGTGGGCCAGGCGCAGACTGGCTTTCACGGCCTCAATCCTCCTCCCAGAAGGGCGGGCGATGGCCCCAGCGGGCCAGCACCTTGCGCACCCGGAGCATGGCCGTGTAGGTGGGGATAACGTAAAGTCGCTGACCCTCTGCGGTCAGCGACAGGGCCCGGGCCAGCGCTCGCTCGCCATCCTCCTCGATCGCCGGGTTGGCATCGATGCCAGCGTACTTGAGGCGGAGGGCCATATCTGCGGCCCGCCGCCCCGAGGCCAGCAGCAGACCCACCTGGCCGACCAGCATCTCGAAGTCCACGTCCCAGATCCAGGAGACATCCCGCCCATCGGCGATGTCATCGTTCAGCAAGAACAGCAGGTTCTTCGGTCCCGCCTCGGCGGTGATCGCCCGCAGCACCTGGTTCAGGCCAGCCGGATTCTTGGCCAGGATGATCTGCACCTCCCGCCCGCCCACCGTCATCCTCTCCTGGCGCCCGAAGGCGGCCGTGAAGGAAGCGACCCCCCTCTCGATCGCCTCCGCCGCGACCCCCAGCGCGACGCCTACCCCTACCGCCGCCAGGGCGTTGTACACGTTGTACAGGCCGATCAGGGGCAACGACAAGTCCAACTGCCCCGCGGGGGTAGCCAGAGATAGCCTCAGCGGCTGGTCGGCGTTAGGTTCGCTTCGCTCACTACAGGCTTGCTCCACCCTGGTGGCCTCGATCTGAGCCGCTGGCCGCGTCCGGCCGCAGCCGCGGCAGGCCCAGTGGCCCACGTGGCCGTAGAAGACGGCTCCGTAGCTGTACTCGCGGCCGCAGGCAGCGCACCAGCGGGCGTCGGCGGCGTGCTCGATCTCCTGGACAGCGCAGGAAAGGTCTCCAACGCCGTAGAACAGGACGGGCCCACCCCATCCCGACGAGTCGGCCAGGCTGGCCACGGCGGGGTCGTCGCCATTGAGGACGACGACGGTGGACGCAGGCAGAGCGGCCACCGCTCGCCGCCACAGCGCCGCCACGCTATCCACCTCGCCGTAGCGGTCGAGCTGGTCGCGGAATAGATTGGTGAAGGCGACTGCGCGGGGGGCCAGAGCGGCCGCCGCCTCCGGCAGAGTGGCCTCGTCCACCTCGAACACGCCCAGCCGCCGTTCCGGCTGGGGCAGGCGACCCCGGCCAGCGGTTGCCTCCGCCAGGCTAGCCGTGATCCCTCGCATCAGGTTCGAGCCGCTGTGGTTGTGGACGGGCCAGTAACCCGCAGCCTGAGCGATGTTCCTGACCAGACGAGCGGTGGTGGTCTTGCCGTTGGTGCCGGTGATCAGAACGCAGCCGTGGCCCAGTTGGGCCGCCAGGCGGCCGGCCACGCCGGGGGCCACCGTCTCCGCCACCAGGCCGGGCAGGGCGGTGCCGCCACCCCTGCCCAGGCGACGACTCAGGGCCGCCGTCAGCTTGGCCGCCGTCACCGCGGCCGCCGTCCGCATGCCCGCCAAAGTCAGCGCTAGCCTCTCTTGCGCGCCTCTATGAGCTTCACGATGCCGCCCATGAAGCTCGCGACGTCCCCAGAACGCGATTCCTGCTGCGCACGTGCTCCAACGCAGTATAACGCGGCCGCCCGGCTTGAGCACCCGCCGCATCTCGGCCAGGCCAGCCAGCGGGTCAGGCACGGAGCAGAAGACGAAGGTGGTGGCGGGTGCTCAAGCCAGGCTCCTGGGCCACGCATCCCCCACCTCCTCTGCTAGCGCGCCAGCCGCTTCTTCAGCCAGGGCGTGACCGTCGGCATCAGGATGATCATGCTCAGCAGGAACACCCAGGCGGCGCCGCCGCCGCGGGCCACCCAGGTGTAGTCGCCGCTGAAAGTCGTAACCGCCAGGAAGACGCCCGCCGCCGCCACCGAGATGCTGCTGTAGATGATGGCGCTCAGCCACCCCACTCGCTCCGGCCCTATGCTCACGCTCTCGCCTCCATCTCCTGACCGCCCGCCTCAGGCGGGGGCGACCGCTGCCCTGGCCGCGCCGGGCCCCCGCTTGATGGGCGGCCTGTAGCCGCGCATCCGCATGGTGTTCATGGTCACCGAGAAGGAGCTGGTCGCCATCAGCAGCGCCGCCAGCTCCGGACTCACCACCTGAGCCAGGAACGGGTAGAGGATGCCCGCCCCCAGCGGAATGGCCGCCGTGTTGTAGCCGAAGGCCCAGAACAGATTCTGACGCACCAGCCGCATGGTCGCTCGCCCCACCTGGATGGCTGCGATCACGTCCAGCACATCGTCCCGAATGAGGATAACGTGCCCGGTCTCCTTGGCCACATCCGTGCCCGAGCCGATCGCCATCCCCACGTCGGCCTGGGCCAGGGCCGGCGCGTCGTTGATGCCGTCCCCCACCATGGCCACCACCTTGCCCTCCGCCTGGAGCTTGCGCACCTCCTGCGCCTTGTCCTGGGGCAGCACCTCCGCCAGCACCCGGTCGATGCCCAGCTCGCGGGCGATGGCCTTCGCCGTGCGCTGGTTGTCGCCGGTGATCATCGCCACCTCGATGCCCAACCGGTGCAGCTCCTTTACCGCCCGCGCCGACGTCTCCTTAATGGTATCGGCCACCGCCACGATCCCCAGCGGCCTGCCGTCGGCGGCCACGAACATCACCGTCCGACCCTCGCTCTCCAGGCGCTCGGCCTCGGGCAGCAGGCCATCCAGGGGGATCTGACGGTCGGCCATCAGCTTGCGATTGCCCAGGAGGACGCTGCGACCGTCAGTCTGCACCTCCACCCCCTGGCCAGGGATCGCCTGGAAGCTGTCGGCGGCCACGACCTCCAGCCGCCGCTCCTGGGCGCCCCGCACGATGGCCTCGCCCAGAGGGTGCTCCGAGTTCCTTTCGGCGACCGCCGCCAGCCGCAGCACCTCCTCCTCGCTCCCCTCCAGAGCCGCCACGTCCGTCACCGACGGCTGCCCCTTGGTGAGGGTGCCCGTCTTGTCGAAGATGACCACCTGCACCTTGGATGTGGCCTCGATAGCGTCCGCCCCCTTGAACAAGATGCCGTACTCGGCCCCCTTGCCGGTGCCGGCCATCACCGCGCTGGGCGTGGCCAGCCCCACCGCGCAGGGGCAAGAGATGATAAGGACAGTGACCGATACCAGTAGCGCCAGACCGAACACGCCCAGGTCCTCCAGCCGATAGGGCGTGAGCATCAGGCGGCTGTTGGGGGTGAACCACAGGTCGAAGCCAGCGAAGAACCAGAACAGGAACACCGCCAGGGCCAGGGCGTGCACCCCCAGGATGAAGTGGCCCGCCACCTTGTCGGCGAGCTGCTGGATGGGCGCCTTGCTGGTCTGAGCCTCCTCCACCAGCCTGATGATCTGGGAGAGGGCGGTGTCCTTGCCCACTCGCGTCGCCCGAAAGCGGAAGGCCCCCGTCTTGTTCATCGTGCCGCCGATGACCTCGTCGCCGGCCCGCTTCTCCACCGGCAGGCTCTCGCCGGTGACCATCGACTCGTCCACCGCCGAGTAGCCCTCCACCACCTGGCCGTCCACCGGGATACTCTGGCCCGGACGCAGCAGACAGATGTCCCCCACCTCTACCTCGTCGGCCGGTATCTCCATCTCCTGGTCGCCCCGCAGCACCCACGCCCGCTTGGGCTGGAGCTTCATCAGCCGGCGGATGGCCTCCGAGGTGCGGCCGCGGGTCACCGCCTCCAGGTAGCGGCCCAGGACGATGAAGGCAACCAGCAGCGCCGCCGCCTCGTAGAAGGTCGCCTTCTCGCCGCCGAAGCCGGCGTCCGGCCAGAAGGTGTTGATGACGGCGATGAGATACGCCGCGCCGATACCGGTGGCGTACAGCAGGTTCATGTCGGTGAGGCCTCGCCGCAGCCCGTTGAAGCTGTTGACGAAGAACTGACGCCCCGGCCCCAGCACTATCGGCGTGGTAAGGCCCCACAGCAAGAGCTTGTTGCCCATGAATTCGGGCACGATGTCGGGCAGGATCCAGTAGTCCCGGAAGGTGCCCAGCATCACCACTGCCCCCAGGGGCCAGGCGATGAGCAGGTTGATGAGCTGGCGGCGGATCTCCTGCTGGCGCACCCGCCGCTCCCGGTCCAGCGCATCGTCGCCCTCGCCCTTGTCCTCCACCTGGTAGCCCAGGGCGCGAATGGTGCTCTTGATCTGAGCAGCGGAGACCAGCGCGTCGCTGTACTCCACGGTGACAGTATCGGTCCCCAGGTTCACCCTGACGCTGGCCACCCCCGCCAGCGCGCTCACCGCCTTGGTGATGTTCTCCTCGCAGTGAGCACCCATCATCCCCAGCACCAGCAGGTGCACACTGCTCCAGGGCACCTCATAGCCGATACCCTTGATCGCCCGCTCCATGTCCGCCAGCGAGCAGACCGCGGGGTCGATGACGACGCCGGCCTTGCCCGCCGCCAGGTTGACGGTGGCGTCCTCCACGCCTGCCAGCCCCTTGAGGGCCTTCTCCACCTTGTTCACGCAGGCAGCGCAGGACATGCCCGCCACCGGTATGGTCAACTGCTGCTTCTGTTTCACCTTACCCTCAGCCCATGCCTTTCCCCTGGCTGTAGGTCGGAGCAAGGGCCCCGACCTACGGCTAGGAGCCCTTCGTCTCCTCCTCCGCCCGGGCGATGATGCGGTCCAGGCGTTCCCGCTCCGCCTTCAGCTCCTCCACCAGCGGCTTCGTCGCCTCGTGGTGCTCCTCGTGGTCGCCGCTGCCGTGGCCCATGCACATCATCATGCCGTGCCCGCCCTGGCTCCCCGACCGGCCGCGCATGAACAGCCAGCCGAAAGCCATCATGCCCACCATCATCAGCGGGCAGGCCAGCGCCATCAGCAGAATGAACGGCACAGCGATACCCCAATCCATCACCATCTCCTCCTTCCCAGGCCACCCCTGGTCCTTGTTCTCTGTTCTTTGCTCTCTGTTCCCTCTTACGACCGATTAGCCAGCGTATAGAGCTCCAGCAGCTCGTTGACCACCGCATCCTCGCGCCCGTCGCGGATGCCCTCGATGACGCAGGTGTGCAGGTGCCCCTCCAGGATGATCGCCTCCAGCTTCTCGATGGCCCGCCGCACGGCGAACGTCTGCTTGAGGATCTCCGGACAGTACTTGTCCTCCTCGATCATCCGCCGGATGCCCGCCAGGTGGCCGTCGATATAGTTGAGGCGCTTGAGCACGTCCTGTCGCACGTCGTCCAGCACGATGGCTCACCTCCAATCGCCCTATCGCACCCTCATTATAGCACAACCCACACCCAGGGGGTAGGGGTGCGCCCCAAGTATTACGACTTGGGGCATCACATGTCAAGCCCGCGTACGAAGATGCCCAGAGGACGGAGAACATCGGTGCAAGATTGCCTGTGCCCGCCTCTTGACAATCGGCCGACCGCCCGTATAATGGTGGCGCGGGAACGGGAGGTGCTCCCACGAGGTGGTTCAAGGGAGGAGGTGACAACATGCTACGCATAGGGATGGCCATCATGGCTTCTTTGGCCCTCCTGGCCATCGCCTTAGGGGGCTTCTTTGCCGCCCGGGCGTTGGTCCCGTCGGAAGAAGGCCCCATGGAAAGGGCCGAGCAAGCTACGGAGGCGGACAAGGCGAAGCCCCGCTTCAGGGGCGAGCTCGGCGACTTCGTCATCGTGGAGCGCGGTACCGCGCTCGGCTACCCCTGTCCCGAGCCCTACCAGCCCGGCACTAACCCCGAGCAGTCGGAGCTCTACTTCAGCCTTCCGGGTGCGGTCATAGACATGGTCGGGTCGTGCCAGGGCACCATTTTCAGCATTACTGCTGACATTACGGATGAGGCCGGCGGCGCCCGCGTCGGCCGCACGTACTTCTTGGGACCCAGGGTGGAGCTCCCTTTTGATGCCCCAGCGGAGCGGTTGGATGTGATGACCGTCGGCGGCAAGCCCGCCCTGGCGGAGCTACCCATTCCCGACTGCATCGTCTGTACGAGCCAGGTTGTGGTCATCGAGCGTTGGCCCAGCGAGGCGGGCCCGGGGATTACAGTGTGGGCCCGTACCACCAATGACCTGGACAGGGCGATAGCGCTGGCTGAGCAGATCATGGGGGTGCGATAATGGGATGGTTGCGCTACCCGGCAAAGGCTCTTCTTGCCCTCGCGGTGGGCGGCGCGGCTGGCCTATCGGGGGGCCCGGCTGGCCTCTCAGCGCCCCACCCCTCCCCCGGAGCCGAATACGTCGACGTCTACTGGCTGTCGGGGGTGATCAGCAATGGCAGGGCCTGCGTCGGGGTCGCGGGCCTGCACGGCAACAACGCCTACGACCTGTTTGCGGACGACTCCGGGCCGTGCTACGGGCCGTCCTCGACAGAGGTCAGCCTCAGGACATTTGGCTGGTCGTTTACTGCCCACGTCACCTTGAGGGCCTGGATGGTCTCAGTGGAGGACCCGCCTCCCGGCTACTGCGACTACATTGAGGCCCAGACCTACCAGCAGCCCACAGGCATCGGGCGGGGCACCTATCGCTATCTACATGCCGTCGGCAGCAGCGGTTACTGGGTCGACATCAAGGCGGGCCCCAATTCACCCACAACGTACCAGCCGATTGGCTCCACCACATGGGACAGCAACTGCTCCGGCGGCTGGGAGGGCCTACCACACCCATCAGGACGCCAGCAGTTCCTACTCGGAGCCTAACAACCTCACCGCCGACGACGACATCCCTGTGTGGGACACGTCCTACTACATTCACATATGGAGTTACCCCCTGCCCGATACAGATGGTGACGGCTGGACGGATGCCGCCGAGTACTACTGGATTGGCACCGATCCCGGGGACGCCTGCCCGGACAACACGAGCGACGCCGCCTGGCCGCTGGACCAGGACAACAACCGCTGGATCCTGATTCCCGACGTGACGAAGTACACCGGAAAGCTGTTTACCCAAGTGAGCTGCCCGGGCGGTGCCAACTGCCGCCTGGACCTGAACACCGACAGCTGGATCCTGATCAACGACGTGACGATGTACGTCGGCAAGCTGTTCGCGACCTGCACCTAGGCTCCTCCCTGACCTCGCACAGGGCCTGCCCTGAGCCCGTCGAAGGGGCCTCCTCCACCACCTCGGCCTCGCCGCAGCCGCCGCCGATGCTGCCGCAGAACGAGCCGTCCCCCTTGACGACCATCAAAGAAATAGAGGCTCAAGCGATAGCGACAGGTAGCGGAAGCCTTATGGTCATGAAGAAAATAGTGGCTCAACGCCCCCGCAACTGACTGCGCGTGGGAGCCGAGACCCTTCGCTGCGCTCAGGGTGACAGCTTCACTCACTGTCATGCTGAGCGCAGCGAAGCATCCCGTACGATGCGCCATTATTCTCTCAAT